>NZ_JBYCLG010000045.1:0-16178 GCF_057473785.1 Mycobacterium sp. TH-M103 | reverse complement strand
TGGGCGCCGGCGCGCGGCCCGTCGTCCAGGACCCGACGTTCGGGGTGCGGCTGCTGAACCTGCCGTCCCGGATCCAGACCGTGTCGCTGACGATGACCACGACCGGGGCGGTGATGATGGCGCTGGCGTGGCTGATGCTGGGCCGGTTCGCGCTGGGCAGCAGGCGGATGTCGCGCGGCGACCTGGACCGCACCCTGCTGCTGTGGGTCCTGCCGCTGCTGCCCGCGCCGCCGATGTACAGCAAGGACGTCTACTCTTACCTCGCCCAGAGCCAGATCTCCCTGGAAGGGCTCGACCCCTACCGCGTGGGTCCGGCCTCCGGGCTCGGGCTGTCGCACGTGTTCACCCTGTCGGTGCCCAGCCTGTGGCGGGAGACCCCGGCGCCGTACGGCCCGTTGTTCCTGTGGATCGGGCGCGGCATCTCGTCGCTGACCGGGCAGAACATCGTCGCCGCCGTGCTCTGCCACCGGGTCGTGGTGCTGCTCGGGGTGGGCCTGATCGTATGGGCGACGCCGCGGCTGGCGCGGCGCTGCGGCGTGGCCGAGGTCAGCGCGCTGTGGCTGGGCGCGGCCAACCCGCTGCTGATCATGCATCTGGTCGGCGGCATCCACAACGAGGCACTGATGCTCGGGCTGATGCTGACCGGCGCCGAGTTCGCGCTGCGCGGCCTGGACCCGTCCCGCTTCCCGCGGCTCCTGCCCGCCACCTGGCGCCACCCCGCCGCCTGGGAGCCCCTGGGGCTGCTGCTGGCCGGGTCGGTCCTGATCGCACTGTCGTCGCAGGTGAAGCTGCCCTCGCTGCTCGCGCTCGGGTTCGTCACCATGGCGCTGGCCAACCGCTGCGGCGGTAGCCTGCGCGCGCTGCTGCTCTCCGGCGGCGCGATGGCGGGGTTGTCGCTGGCGGTGATGGCCCTGGTCGGTTGGGCCAGCGGGCTGGGGTTCGGCTGGATCTACACGCTGGGCACCGCCAACGTGGTGCGCAGCTGGATGTCGCCACCGACGCTGTTGGCCCTGGGCACCGGACAGGTGGGCATCCTGCTGGGGCTGGGCGACCACACCACCGCGGTACTGGCGCTCACCCGCGCCATCGGTGTGCTGATCATCACGGTGATGGTGGGCTGGCTGCTGGTGTCGGTCCTGCGCGGCCGGTTGCACCCGATCGGCGGGCTGGGTGTCGCGCTGGGTGTGACGGTGCTGCTGTTCCCCGTCGTGCAGCCCTGGTATCTGCTCTGGGCCATCATCCCCCTGGCGGCCTGGGCGACCCGCGCCGGCTTCAGGATGGCCGCCATCGTCATCACCCTGGTCGTGGGCATCTTCGGGCCGACGGCCAACGGGGATCGCTTCGCGCTGTTCCAGATCGTCGATGCGACGGTCGCCAGCACCCTCATCGTGCTGGGACTGATCGCGGGGACCTATACCCGGCTGCCGTGGCGGGGACTGCCGCCCGAGGGCCGGGAACCGGCCGAAGCGGCGCCGACCGCGCCGGCCCCCGAGTCAGCCGAGACCCCACGGCAGGCCGCGGCGCCGGACGCCTACGCTGATTCCACGTGAGCGCGCCCGCCTCGACCCCCGACGCCCCCGAAATCGTGGTACGGCTGCGCGGAGTGAGCAAACGGTACGGCTCCGGCGCGACAGCCGTGGCGGCCGTCTCCAACCTCGATCTGGACGTGCACGCCGCCGAGGTGTTCGCGTTGCTGGGCCCCAACGGCGCCGGGAAGACGACGACGGTCGAGATGTGCGAGGGCTTCGCACGCCCGGACGCCGGGTCGATCCAGGTGCTGGGCCTGGACCCGGTCACCGACAACGCGCGCCTGCGCGCGCGCATCGGGGTGATGCTGCAGGGCGGCGGTGGCTACCCCGCCGCCCGCGCCGGGGAGATGCTCAACCTGGTGGCCTCCTACGCCGCCGACCCCCTCGACCCCGCGTGGCTGCTGGACACCCTGGGCCTGACCGAGGCGGCCCGCACCACCTACCGGCGGCTCTCCGGCGGTCAGCAACAGCGCCTCGCACTGGCGTGCGCGCTGGTGGGCCGCCCGGAACTGGTGTTCCTCGACGAACCCACCGCTGGGCTGGACGCGCACGCCCGGCTGCTGGTCTGGGAGCTGATCGACGCGCTGCGCCGCGACGGCGTGACGGTGGTGCTGACCACCCACCAGCTCAAGGAAGCCGAGGAACTCGCCGACCGGCTGGTCATCATCGACCACGGCGTGCCGGTGGCCGCGGGCACGCCGGCGGAGCTGATGCGCAGCGGCGCGCAGGGCCAGTTGCGGTTCACCGCGCCGCCGCGGCTCGACCTGTCGCTGCTGGCCTCCGCCCTGCCGGAGGACTACCGGGTCAGCGAGGCGACGCCGGGCGAGTACCTGGTCGAGGGTGCCGTCGACCCGCAGGTGCTGGCGACCGTCACGGCGTGGTGCGCGCAGATCGGCGTGCTCGCCACCGACATGCGGGTCGGGCAACGCAGCCTCGAGGACGTGTTCTTGGATCTCACCGGCAGGGAGCTGCGTTCGTGAGCGAATCCCCTTTTCCCGCAGGCACTTTCACCCCGAACCCGCGGCCCAACACCGTGCCGCGCATGCTGGGCGCACAGTTCGGCCTGGAGTTGAAGCTGCTGCTGCGCAACGGCGAGCAGCTGCTGCTGACCATGTTCATCCCGATCACGCTGCTGGTCGGGCTCACGCTGCTGCCGCTGGGCTCCTTCGGCGCCAACCGGGCCGCCACCTTCGTCCCGGTCATCATGGCGCTCGCGGTGGTCTCCACCGCGTTCACCGGCCAGGCGATCGCGGTCGCGTTCGACCGCCGCTACGGGGCCCTCAAGCGGCTGGGGGCCACCCCGTTGCCGGTGTGGGGAATCATCGCGGGCAAGTCGCTGGCGGTGGTCGCGGTGGTGTTCCTGCAGTCGCTCATCCTGGGCGCTATCGGGTTGGCGCTGGGCTGGCGGCCCGCCCCGGCCGGGCTGCTGCTCGGCGGGGCGATCATCGCACTGGGCACCGCCGGATTCGCCGCCCTGGGCCTGCTGCTGGGCGGCACGCTGCGGGCCGAAATCGTCCTCGCGCTCGCCAACCTGCTGTGGTTCGTCTTCGCCGGGCTCGGCGCGCTGACCATCGAGACGCGGATGATCCCGGCGGCGGCCAAATGGCTCTCGCGGCTGACGCCGTCGGGCGCGCTCACCGAGGCGCTGTCGCAGGCGTTGACCTTGTCGGTGGACTGGTTCGGCGTCGCCGTCCTGGCGGTGTGGGGTTCGGTGGCGGCGCTGGCGGGGCTGCGCTGGTTCCGGTTCACCTGACGCCCACGCCCGTACTACAAGCCGTAGTTGTCGTTGCCTTACGATCGGACGCGTGCTGATGCGGCTGGTGAACCTGCTCCCCGATCCCAGCCTGCGCACCCAGCGCGTCATCGCCGCGATCGTGACCCTCACCCAGGGCGGCATCGCCGTCACCGGCGCGATCGTCCGCGTCACCGCCTCCGGGCTCGGCTGCCCCACCTGGCCGCAGTGCTTCCCGGGCAGCTTCACCCCGGTGGCCCACGCAGAGGTCCCGCGCATCCACCAGGCGGTCGAGTTCGGCAACCGGATGATCACGTTCGCGGTGGTCATCGCCGCGGTGCTGGCCGTGCTGGCGGTGACCCGGGCGCGCCGGCGCCGCGAGGTCCTGGTGTACGCGTGGCTGATGCCGGTGTCGACCCTGGTGCAGGCGGTCATCGGGGGCATCACCGTGCGGACCGGCCTGTTGTGGTGGACAGTGGCCATCCACCTGCTCACCTCCATGACGATGGTATGGCTGTCGGTGCTGCTCTACGTCAAGATCGGCGAGCCGGACGACGGGGAGGTCCGGCGGCGGGTGGCCCGGCCGCTGCGCGCCCTGACCGCCCTGATCGGGGCGAATCTGGCCGCGGTGCTGGTCACCGGCACGCTGGTGACGGCCGCCGGCCCGCACGCCGGGGACCGCGGCCCCAGCCGGGCGGTGCCGCGGCTGAAGGTCGAGATCGACACCCTGGTGCACGCGCACTCGTCGCTGCTGGTCGCCTACCTGGCGCTCGTGGTCGGCCTGGGCTTCGGCCTGCTGGCCGTCGGCGCGGCGCGGCCCATCCTGCTGCGGCTCGGCGTGCTGCTCGCCCTGGTGTGCGCGCAGGCCGCCGTCGGCACCGCGCAGTACTACACCGGGGTCCCCGCCGCCCTGGTCGCGCTGCACGTGGCGGGCGCCGCGGCGTGCACGGCGGCCACCGCGGCGCTGTGGGCGTCAATGCGACAGCGGGCCGAGCCCCAGCCGGTCGCAGGCTGACTCCACGGCCAGCGCGAACTCGCGCTCGGCGAGGTCACGGGCGCCGGCGTCCAACCGACGCCAGCCCAGCGACGGCTCCACCAGTTGCAGTTCCAGAAGGCGCGGATCGTCGTGCCCGCCGACGACGTGGGCGCGCGCGTAGAGCAGCTCGCGTCGCGCGACGCCCGTCCGGGCCGCCGCGGCGGCCAGCGCGGCGGCGCCGACCGCCCAGATCTCCGGGTCGGGTTCGGCCTGGACCAGCCGGCGTTCCCGCATCGTGAACGCGTGCGACGGCGCGCCGCCGAGAAAGACCAGCACCGACTCGGGGGCCGCGTCACAGGCTTGCAGCAGCACGGCACGGCCCGCCCTGTGTAGTTCGCCCGCGTCCACCACGGCCGAGACGCGGTCGGCGCAGCGGCGGCTCCCGGTGCCGACTGCCGGGCCGAGGAAGACGTGCCCGCTGGGCGGCACCCGGATACGTTCCCCGGGCGCGAAGAACTCCCCCGGCACCGTCGGCACCCCCGCACGCGCCAGGTCGGCCAGATAGTGGCGGTCGGCGTTCCAGGCCACCACGGCGGGCGGGTTCAGCACGTTGGCCATGACGCTCATCCAGGCCAGAAAGTCCTCGAGCCGCTCGGCGTAGTCGGCGGTGGCACGCAGGATCACCAGGTCCGCCAGACCCGTTTCGGGCTCGTCCCAGGACAGCCAGCGTGCGTGCAGACCGCGGTGGCGCAGCGCAGCGACCAGCCCCGCGTCGTCGCCGTCGCCGGTGACGTGCCGCCGACAGCCCGCCAGCACGATGCGCGGATGGAAGAGGTCCGGCCGGGCGAGCTTCATCTCCCGGCATGATAGGCCCATGCACGCAATAGAAGTCGCCGACACAGGCGGCCCGGAGGTCCTGCGTTACGTCGACACCCCACGGCCCAACCCGGGTCCCGGCGAGCTGCTGATCGAGGCTGAGGCCATCGGCGTGAACTACATCGACACCTACTTCCGCTCGGGCCAGTACCCGCGCGAGTTGCCGTTCATCCTCGGCCAGGAGATGTGCGGCACGGTCGTCGGCGCCGGCGAGGGGGTGGACGGTTTCAGCGACGGCGATCGGGTGGTCAGCGCCGCGGTGTCCGGGGGCTACGCCGAATACGCCACCGCACCGGCCGCGCTGACCGCGAAGGTGCCGGGCGGGGTGGCATCCGATGTGGCGGCCTCGGTGTTGCTGAAGGGCCTGACCGCCCATTACCTGCTGAAGTCGGTGTATCCCGTGCAAAGCGGCGACACCGTGCTGGTGCACGCGGGCGCCGGCGGGGTCGGGCTGCTCCTGACGCAGTGGGCGCGCCTGCTGGGCGCCCGGGTGATCACCACGGTCTCGACGCCGGAGAAGGAGCGGATGTCGAGGGACGCCGGAGCCGCCGAGGTGCTCTCCTATCCTGACGACGCCGCCGGATTCGGCCGGCGGATCCGCGAGCTGACGGGCGGCGCGGGGGTGGCGGCGGTCTACGACGGCGTGGGCGCGAGCACGTTCGACGCCAGCCTGGCCAGCCTGGCGGTGCGCGGCACCCTGGCGCTGTTCGGCGCCGCCAGCGGACCGGTTCCGCCCGTCGATCCGCAGCGGCTCAACGCGGCCGGGTCGGTGTACCTCACCCGCCCCTCGCTGGTCCACTTCATCCGCACCCGCGACGAGTTCGCCCGGCGGGCGACCGAACTGTTCGATGCGATCGGCAGCGGGGCCATCTCCGTGCAGGTCGGGGGCCGGTACCCCCTCGCCGAAGCGGCCCGCGCCCACCAGGATCTGCAGGGCCGCCGCACCGCGGGCTCTATCGTGCTACTGCCCTGGCCGCCATCGCGCTAGAACAGCGTCGGCAGCGCGAGGGCCGAGTCGACCGCCAGCGCGCAGAACACCACCGCCAGGTAATTGTTGGACTGCAGGAACAGCCGCAGCGGTTTGACGGGCTGGCCGGCGCGGACCCCGGCGTACAGCTGGTGGGCCATCGCCAGGAACCACACCCCGGCGGCCACGGCCACCGCCGCGTACAGCCACCCCGCCGCCGGCGCCAGCGCCAGCGTCGTCAGCACCGTCAGCCAGGTGTAGATCAGGATCTGCTTGGTGACCTGGCGCTCGGTCGCCACGGCCGGCAGCATCGGCACGCCGGCCGCCTTGTAGTCGTCCTTGTAGCGCATCGCCAGCGCCCAGGTGTGCGGCGGTGTCCAGAAGAAGATGATGGCGAACATCACCAGCGCCGGCCACGCGATGGTGCCGGTGACCGCCGACCACCCGATCATGACCGGCATGCAGCCGGCCGCGCCGCCCCACACGACGTTCTGCGACGTCCGCCGCTTGAGCAGCAGCGTGTAGACGAACACATAGAACGCGATCGTGGCGACGGCCAGCAGCCCCGACAGCAGGTTGGTGGTCAACCACAGCCAGAAGAACGAGCCCACGCTCAGCACCAGCCCGAACACCAGGGCGTTTCGCGTGGGCACCGCGGCCCGCGCCAGGGGCCGGCGCGCGGTCCGCTTCATCACCTTGTCGATGTCCGCGTCGGCGACGCAGTTGAGCGTGTTGGCGCCCCCGGCCGCCAGCATCCCCCCGAACAGTGTGTTGAGGATCAACAGCGGGTTCACGGTGCCGCGCGCGGCGAGCAGCATCGCGGGAATCGCGGTGACCAGCAGCAGTTCGATGACCCGCGGCTTGGTCAGCGCCAGGTACGCCAGCAGCGTGGCCATGACCCGGTTCCGCGCCGGGCCCTTCGACGGCTCGGACGACGGCCCGGGCCGGGCGGTCTCGGCTTTTCGGCTCGGCGCGACGCGCCCGCGAACGCTCACGCAATAACTCCTCGGGTTCCCAGCGGCGCGCAGCATCTACTACAGACGATGGTAGACCGCACACCCTGGGTGGCGAGCCCGCAGGGTCCCTTCACTGATGTTTCTCCCTCGATTGCGGGACTGGTTGCACCGCGCGTTCGGCCGGCGCGTAATTTTCACAACGCCCGGCCGTGGGTACCCCAAAATCTTGCACTGCAAGAGCCGCCGCTCCCGCACTAGGGTTGAGATTGATCAGCTCGATGACCCCAAGGACTGAGTCTGTGACAACACTCGAAGAGATCTCTGCGCTGACCCAACCACACCATCCCGATGACTGGGCCGAGATCGACTCGGTCGCCGTCGACACCGCGCGGGTGCTGGCCGCCGATGCGGTCCAGAAGGTCGGCAACGGCCACCCCGGGACGGCGATGAGCCTGGCGCCCCTGGCCTACACGCTGTTCCAGCGGGTGATGCGGCACGACCCCAGCGACACCAACTGGCTGGGCCGCGACCGGTTCATCCTGTCCTGCGGACACAGCAGCCTGACCCTCTACATCCAGCTCTATCTGGGCGGCTTCGGGCTGGAACTCTCCGACATCGAGTCGCTGCGCACCTGGGGGTCCAAGACCCCGGGGCACCCTGAGTTCCGGCACACCCGGGGCGTGGAGATCACCACCGGCCCGCTCGGCCAGGGGCTGGCCTCGGCGGTCGGGATGGCGATGGCGGCCCGCTACGAGCGTGGCCTGTTCGACCCCGACGCCGAACCGGGCACCAGCCCGTTCGACCACTTCATCTACGTGATCGCCTCCGACGGGGACATCGAGGAGGGCGTCACCTCGGAGGCGTCGTCGCTGGCGGCCGTGCAGCAGCTGGGCAACCTGATCGTGTTCTACGACCACAACCAGATCTCGATCGAGGACGACACCGACATCGCGATGTGCGAGGACACCGCGGCCCGTTATCGCGCCTACGGCTGGCACGTCCAAGAGGTGGAGGGCGGCGAGAACGTCGTCGCCATCGAGGAGGCCATCGCCAACGCGAAAGCCGTCACCGACCGGCCGTCGTTCATCTCGCTGCGCACCATCATCGGCTACCCCGCCCCCAACCTGATGAACACCGGCAAGGCGCACGGCGCCGCCCTCGGCGACGAGGAGGTGGCGGCCGTCAAGGAGGCCCTCGGCTTCGACCCGAACAAGAAGTTCGAGGTGCGCGAGGACGTCATCACCCACACCCGCGGGCTGGTGGGCCGGGGCAAGGAGGCGCACGAACGCTGGCAGGCCGACTTCGAGGCCTGGGCCCAGCGCGAGCCGGACCGCAAGGCGCTGCTGGACCGACTCACCGCCGGGCAACTGCCCGACGGCTGGGACGCCGACCTGCCGCACTGGGAGACCGGCGGCGACGCGGTGGCCACCCGTAAGGCGTCCGGGGCGGTGCTGTCGGCCGTGGGTCCCAAACTGCCCGAGTTGTGGGGCGGTTCGGCCGACCTGGCCGGGAGCAACGACACTACCATGAAGGGCGCCACTTCCTTTGGCCCGCCGGCGATTTCGACCAAGGAGTACACCGCCGGCTGGTACGGCCGCACGCTGCACTTCGGCGTTCGCGAGCACGCGATGGGCGCCATCCTGTCCGGGATCGTGCTGCACGGCCCGACGCGGGCCTACGGCGGCACCTTCCTGCAGTTCTCCGACTACATGCGCCCGGCGGTGCGGCTCGCCGCGCTGATGGACATCGACACCATCTACGTGTGGACCCACGACTCGATCGGGCTCGGCGAGGACGGGCCGACCCACCAGCCGATCGAGCACCTGGCTGCACTGCGGGCGATCCCCCGGCTGTCGGTGGTGCGGCCCGCCGACGCCAACGAGACGGCCTACGCGTGGCGCTCGATCCTGGCCCGCGGCAACGGCAGCGGACCGGTGGGCCTGATCCTGACCCGCCAGGGCGTGCCGGTGCTCGAGGGCACCAGCCCGGAGGGCGTCGCCCGCGGCGGCTACGTCCTGGGCGACGACGGCGCCGAGGACGGCGAGGAGCCCGACGTCGTGCTGATCGCCACCGGCTCCGAGGTCCAGCTCGCCGTCGCGGCCCAGAAGTTGTTGGCGGACAAGGACATCGTCGCGCGGGTAGTCTCGATGCCGTGCGTGGAGTGGTTCGAGTCGCAACCCTCGGATTACCGCGACAGCGTGCTGCCGCCGTCCGTGTCGGCGCGGGTGGCCGTCGAGGCCGGCATCGCGCAGAGCTGGCACAAGCTGGTCGGCGACACCGGCAAGATCGTCTCGATCGAACACTACGGCGAGTCCGCCGATTACAAGACTTTGTTCCGTGAGTTCGGCTTCACCGCTGAGGCCGTCGCCGCCGCCGCGGAACAGGTAGTCGACAACTGAGAAAGGGCGATTCCCATGACCACTCAGAACCCGAACCTCGCGGCGCTGTCCGCCGCCGGCGTATCCGTCTGGCTCGATGACCTCTCGCGGGACCGGCTGCAGTCGGGCAACCTGCAGGAGCTGATCGACACCAAGAGTGTCGTCGGCGTGACCACCAACCCGTCGATCTTCCAGAAGGCGCTGGCCGAGGGCGACGCCTACGACGGCCAGATCGCCGAGCTGGCCGAACGCGGCGCCGACGTGGACGCCACGATCCGCACCGTCACCACCGACGACGTGCGCAACGCCTGCGACGTGTTCACTCCGCTGTGGGAAGCCACCCGGGGCGTCGACGGCCGGGTGTCGATCGAGGTCGACCCGCGGCTGGCCAACGAGACGGACAAGACCATCGCGCAGGCCGTCGAGCTGTGGAAGATCGTCGACCGCCCGAACCTGCTCATCAAGATCCCCGCCACCAAGGCCGGCCTGCCGGCCATCACCGCCACGCTGGCGGAAGGAATCTCGGTCAACGTCACGCTGATCTTCTCCGTCGAACGGCACCGCGAGGTCATGGACGCGTATCTGACCGGGCTGGAGAAGGCCCGCGAAGCCGGCCACGACCTGTCCAAGATCCATTCCGTGGCGTCGTTTTTCGTGTCCCGTGTGGACACCGAGATCGACAAGAGGCTGGACAAGATCGGCTCCGAGCAGGCGCTGGCGCTGCGCGGCAAGGCCGGGGTCGCCAACGCCCGGCTGGCCTACGCGGCCTACCAGGAGGTCTTCGAGGGCGGCGAGCGCTATGGGGCGCTCAAGTCCGCCGGCGCCCGCGTGCAGCGCCCATTGTGGGCGTCCACCGGTGTGAAGAACCCCGCCTACCCCGATACCCTCTACGTGACCGAACTGGTGGCGCCGAACACGGTGAACACCATGCCGGAACCCACGATCGACGCCGTCGCCGACCACGGAGAGGTCAAGGGCGACACGGTCAGCGGCACCGCCGCGGCCGCCCAGCAGGTGTTCGACGACCTGGAGCAGGTCGGCATCGACCTGACCGACGTGTTCGCGGTCCTGGAGAACGAAGGGGTCGAGAAGTTCGTGGACTCCTGGAACCAGCTACTCGACGAGACGCAGAAACAACTGGGTTCCGCCGACAAATGAGCCGTGGCGCCGAGGCCGCACAGTGGCGTAATCCGTTACGGGACCCCAACGACAAACGTCTGCCCAGGATCGCGGGTCCGTGCGCCATGGTGCTGTTCGGCGTCACCGGGGACCTGGCCCACAAGAAGGTCGTGCCGGCCATCTACGACCTGGCCAACCGTGGCCTGCTGCCCCCGACCTTCTCGCTGGTGGGCTTCGCCCGCCGCAACTGGGACCACGACGATTTCGCGCAGGTGGTCCACGACTCGGTCAAGCAGCACTGCCGCACCCCATTCCGTCAGTCGATATGGGAGCGGCTGGCCGATGGATTGCGTTTCGTGCGAGGCGAATTCGACGACGCCGTCGCCTTCGGGCGACTGGCCGTCACGCTGGAGAAGCTCGACGTCGAACGCGGCATCGGCGGCAACCACGCCTTCTACCTGGCGATCCCGCCCAAATCCTTCCCCGTGGTCTGTGACCAGCTGCGCAAGTCCGGGCTGGCCAACGCCCAGGACGGCAGCTGGAGCCGGGTGGTCATCGAGAAGCCCTTCGGCCACGACCTGCACAGCGCGCAGGAACTCAACCACGTGGTCAACGCAGTATTCCCGGAGGAGTCGGTGTTCCGCATCGACCACTACCTGGGCAAGGAGACGGTGCAGAACATCCTGGCGCTGCGGTTCGCCAACCAGCTGTGGGACCCCGTCTGGAACTCCCACTACGTCGACCACGTTCAGATCACCATGGCCGAGGACATCGGGCTGGGCGGGCGCGCCGGCTACTACGACGGCATCGGTGCCGCCCGCGACGTCATCCAGAACCACCTGATGCAGCTGCTGGCGCTGACCGCGATGGAGGAGCCGGTCAGCTTCAACCCGGTGGCGCTGCAGGCCGAGAAGATCAAGGTGCTCTCGGCGACCCAGCTCGCGCAGCCGCTGAACGAGACGAGCAGCCGCGGCCAGTACGCGGCGGGCTGGCAGGGCGGCGAGCAGGTGGTCGGGCTGCTCGACGAGGAGGGCTTCTCCGCGGACTCCACCACCGAGACGTTCGCCGCGATCACCCTCGAGGTCGACACCCGCCGCTGGGCCGGTGTGCCGTTCTACCTGCGCACCGGAAAACGCCTGGGCCGCAGGGTGACCGAGATCGCTCTCGTGTTCAAGCGCGCCCCGCACCTGCCGTTCGACGCGACCATGACCGACGAACTGGGCACCAACGCCATGGTGATCCGGGTCCAGCCCGACGAGGGCATCACCCTGCGGTTCGGTTCCAAGGTGCCGGGCAGCGCGATGGAAGTGCGCGACGTCAACATGGACTTCTCCTACGGCTCGGCCTTCGCGGAGGATTCACCCGAGGCCTACGAGCGGCTGATCCTGGACGTCCTGCTGGGTGAGCCGTCCCTGTTCCCGGTGAACGACGAGGTCGAACTGGCTTGGCGCATCCTCGATCCCGTGCTGGACTATTGGGCCACCCACGGCAAGCCCGACCCGTACGAGGCGGGCACCTGGGGCCCGGAGTCGGCGTTCGAGATGCTGCGCCGAACCGGCCGGGAATGGCGGCGGCCATGATTCGCGCCGACGACGATGCAGAGCGCAGCGATGCTGAGGAGTGGCGCAGATGATTGTCGACCTGCTCGACACCAGCACCAACGCGGTCAACAAGAAACTCGACGAGCTGCGCGAGCAGGTCGGCGCCGTGACGATGGGCCGGGTCGGAACCCTGATCATCGCCTCGGAGAACGAGGCCCTGCTCGAGGAGTGCATCGAGGCCGCGAACGACGCCAGCCACGAACACCCGATGCGGGTGCTCGTGGTGATGACCGGCGACGCCGAGGCCTCCGGCGCCCGGCTGGACGCCCAGCTGCGCGCCGGAGGCGACTCCACCGCCGGCGAAACGGTGGTGCTGCGGCTGTCCGGACCGCTGGCGCGCCACGCCGACAGTGTCGTCATCCCGTTCCTGCTGCCCGACATCCCGGTGGTGGTGTGGTGGCCCGACATCGCGCCGGCGGTGCCTGCCCGGGATCCGTTGGGTAAGTTGGCGATCCGTCGCATCACCGACGCCACCAACGGGCAGGACCCCCTCTCTGCGATCAAGAGCCGGCTGCCCGGCTACACCGCCGGCGACACCGACCTGGCGTGGGCCCGCATCACCTATTGGCGGGCGCTGCTGACCTCGGCCCTCGACCAGCCGCCGTACGAGCCGATCGAGTCAGCCCTGGTCTCGGGTCTGCGCACCGAACCCGCGCTCGACCTCCTGGCGGGGTGGCTGGCCAGCCGGATCGAAGGGCCGGTGCGCCGGGTCGTCGGCGACCTCAAGGTCGAGTTGCAGCGCCCGACCGAGACCATCACCCTGAGCCGTCCCCAGGAGGGCACGACGGCCACCCTGAGCCGGACCGGACGCCCGGATGCCCTGGTTCCGTTGGCGCGCCGGGAAACCCGCGAGTGCCTCGCCGAGGACATGCGCCGGCTGGACCCCGACGAAATCTATTTCGCCGCGTTGGAGGGAATAGGCAAGGTGCAGTACGCATGAATACCGTGGTCGAGGTTTTCCCGCAGACCCAGGAGTTGCTCGAGGCCGCCGTCAGCCGGCTCGTCGACTCCGTCCAGAGCGCCATGATGGCCCGGGGACGGGCCATGCTGGTGCTCACCGGCGGCAGCAACGGCATCGACCTGCTGCGGCGGCTCGGCCGGGAAGCGGACCGGATAGACTGGACCAACGTGCACCTGTTCTGGGGCGACGAACGCTACGTGCCCGAAAGCGACGACGAGCGCAACGACAAACAGGCGCGCGAGGCGCTGCTCGACCACATCGAAATCCCTTGCAGCAACATACATCCCATGCCGGCTAGCGACGGGGAGTTCGGCGATGACATAGCCGCCGCGGCGCTCGCCTACGAGCAGTTGCTGGCGGCCAACGCCGCACCCGGGCAGCCGGTGCCCAACTTCGACGTCCACCTGCTGGGCATGGGGCCCGAGGGCCACGTCAACTCGCTGTTCCCGGAGACCCCGGCGGTGCGCGAAACCACCCGCATGGTGGTCCCGGTCGACAACTCCCCCAAACCCCCGCCGCAACGAATCACCTTGACCCTGCCCGCGGTTCAGCGCTCCCGTGAGGTCTGGCTGATCGTCTCCGGGGAGGCCAAGGCAGATGCGGTGGCCGCCGCCGTCGGCGGCGCCCCGCCCGCCTCGGTCCCGGCCGCCGGGGCCGTCGGCCTCGAAACCACCCTGTGGTTGCTCGACGAGGCGGCCGCGTCCAAACTTCCGGGCTGACCGCGGACGACGGATAATCACCGTCATGGCAGACAAAACGGTTCGCGGCGGGCCCCCGGAGCGAAACCGGATCAAGACGCTCACCCAGGCGGCGCTCAACGCCGACAAGACGGTGGAGCAGGTCGGAGACGTCCTCGACAGCCTGAACAGGACCATGACGGAGCTCAGTAGCTCACTGTCGGCGCTGAACGCCACCGTCGAACGCATGGAAAACGGCCTGGACCATCTGGACGGCACGCTGTCCAGCCTCGACGACCTGGCCAAGCGGCTGCTCGGGCTGGTCGAACCCGTGGAGGCGATCGTCGACCGGATCGACGACATGGTCAAAGTCGGCGAGACGCTGATCTCGCCCCTGTCGGTCACCGAGCACGCGGTGCGCGGCGTACTGGACCGGCTGCGCAACCGGACGGTGCGCTAGCCGACGCGTCACCCGCTGTTGCGCAGCGCGCTGGCCAGGCCGTTCATCGTCAACAGGATGCCGCGCTGCACCAACTCGTCGTCGTCGCCGGAGCGGTAGCGGCGCAGCAACTCCACCTGCAGGTGGTTCAGCGGCTCCAGGTACGGGAAGCGGTTGAACACCGAGCGCGCCAACGCCGGGTTGTCGGCCAGCAGGTCGTCCTGCCCCGTGATGAGCTTGTGCATCGCGATGGTCCGTTCGTGCTCGGCGACGATCTTGTCGAACACCCGGTGCCGCAACGACTCGTCGTCCACCAGCTCGGCGTAGCGGGCCGCCAGGCCCAGATCGCTCTTGGCCAGCACCTGCGCCATGTTCGACAGCACGCTGCGGAAGAACGGCCACCGGCGGTACAGGTCGTGCAAGGTCTCCACCCGCTCGTCCTCGGTCTCCGGGCCCGCCGAGATCCAGCGCTCGAACGCCGTTCCGGTGCCGTACCAGCCCGGCAGCATCACCCGGGACTGGCTCCAGGCCAGCACCCACGGGATGGCGCGCAGGTCGGCGATCGAGGCGGTGGGCTTCCGCGAGGTCGGGCGGCTGCCGATGTTCAGCGACCCGATCTCGCTGACCGGGGTGGAGGACATGAAGTACTCCACGAAACCCGGTGTCTCGTGGACCAGTTCGGCGTAGGCGCGCCGCGCCAGCGCGGCCACCTCGTCGAGCAGCGCGTACGCCGGCTCCGCGGTGTCACCGAGGCCCTCGACGTCGAGCAGCGTCGACTCGAGCGTCGCCGCCACCAGGCTCTCCAGGTTGCGCCGCGCCGTGCGCGGCTCGGCGTATTTGGCGGCGATGACCTCGCCCTGCTCGGTGAGCCGCAGCGAACCGCTCACCGCGCCGGGCGGCTGCGCCAGGATGGCCTGGTAGCTCGGACCGCCGCCGCGGCCGACGGTGCCGCCGCGACCATGGAAGAGTCGCAACCGGATTCCGGCGTTGCGGGCCACCTCCACCAGCGCGAGCTCGGCGCGGTAGACCGCCCAGTTGGCTGCCAGATAGCCGCCGTCCTTGTTGGAGTCGGAGTAGCCGAGCATCACCTCCTGGCAGTCCCCCCGCGCAGCCACCAGTGCCCGGTAGAGGGGGAGCCCGAGCATGGCGTGCAGGGTCGCCGCGCCGTTGTGCAGGTCGTCGATCGTCTCGAACAGCGGCGAGATCGCCACCGGGCAGTAGGGTTCGGGCCCGGAGGCGTCCAGCAGGCCGGCCTCCTTGAGCAGGATCGCGGCCTCCAGGACGTCGGAGACCGACCGGCACATCGAGATGACGTAGTTGGGCACCGCGGCGGGGCCGTAGGTCCGGATCGCGTGGGCGGCGGCCGCGACGACGCCCAGCTCGCCGCGGGCCAGGTCGGATAGTTGCGCGCGCTCACCGACCAGCGGCCGGCGGGTGGCGAGCTCGCCGACCAGCAGTGCGACCCGCTCCGCTTCGGGCAACGAGCCGTAGTCGGGGTGCACCCCCGCCCACGCCAGCAGCTCGGCGACCACCTGTTCGTGCACGTCGGAGTTCTGCCGCAGGTCCAGGCCGCACAGGTGAAACCCGAAAGCGTGCACACCCTCCCGCAGCAGCGCCAGGCGGTCGTCGGCCAGCAGCGCGCTGCCGTGCGACCGCAGCGAGGCATCGATCGTGTCCAGGTCGGCCCGCAACTCGGCCGGCGTGCCGTAAGGCGCCAGCCCCAGGTCGAGCCCGTGTTGCGGCCGCCTGTCCAAGATGTGGGACGCGGTGGCGGTGAGCCGCCCGCGGATCACCCGCAGCGCCCGCCGGTAGGGCTCGTCGGCGCGGGCCTGTTCGCGGCAGCCGTCGGCCAACGCCGCCAGCGCGTCGGTCACCGCCACCAGCCGCGCCGACATCGAAAGCTCCTGCTCGAGGTCCGTCAGCTCGGACAGGTAGTGGGCCAGCGCGGTGAACGCGGCGCTGCCGGT
>NZ_JBYCLG010000044.1:0-11284 GCF_057473785.1 Mycobacterium sp. TH-M103 | reverse complement strand
GCAGAACATCTTGGTCGCGGTGGACAGCTCGACGTGCACCTCGAGCCCGAGCACCGGGTCGAAGCGCGCGACGACGTCGTCGTAATCCAGCAGTTCGGTGCCGGCAGCAACGGTCATGCGTCGATCCTAGTGGCGCTGCGGGGCCGCGCGCTCCGTCCCCCCACCAGGAAACATGTCGGCCAGCGTGGCCGCCAACTCCAGGTAGGCGCGCCTGCTCTGCGCGCTGAGGCGGTCCAGCGCGATCGCCTTGCCCTGCTGCACATGACGGTCGAACGGCAGCACCACCACGGCGGCGACCCGAGCCGACAACTCGTCGAGTTCCTTGACCGCCGCGTCGTTCACCCTGGCGTTGGCGACGTGGTTGATCGCGAGCACCGTCGATTTCAGCAACCGCCGATAACCGTTGTTGCCCAACCAGTCCAGCGTGGTCTTCGTCTTGCGTATGGCATCGATGGACACCCCGGTCACCACCACCAGGGCCCGCGACTCGGGCAGCACGGCGTCCATCACCGGCGAATTGAGGGACTTGACGCAGTCCACCAGCACCACCGAATAGTGCTTGCGCAGGATCGAAAAGGCCGTGACGACGTCGGCGCGCCCGAGCCGCCAATCGCTGCGCGCGGGATCCGGCGGGCCGAGCGCTTCCAGCCCCACACTGTTCATGTAGGTGTGGGCGCGGACGTCCTGATATCGGGTGAACGCGCCGCCGGAGAGCAGTTCCGCCATGCTCAGGGCGTTAGGGCGGCCGTGCCGCTCGACGAGGTTTCCGGCGTCGAGGTCGACGGCGACGACGTGGTCGTCTCGCACGCGGGCGAAGGTGGAGCCGAGCGCCTCGACCACCGAGGTCTTGCCGACGCCGCCCTTGAGGTTGAGGACGGCGATGGGGAATGCGCCGCCGACCGGCGTCCGGATGCGCTCGCGCAGGCCGTCTTCGTACGCCGCGCGTTTGCCCGGCCCGAGGTCGATTCCGGTGACGCGCCGCACCAGGCGCCGCCAGTTGAACCCCGGTGGGGTCTCGGCGGCGCGGTCGTCGAGGACGTCGAGCGACGCCCCGCCCGCCACCGCCTCGCGGCGGAACGCCGGGGCGGCCGGACGCGCCGGGGTCGGCACACCGGCCGGTGGCGGCGCGCCGCGGGCCCCACGGTAGGGCTGCGGGACGGTCGCCGACGCCTGGGCGGGCGCGGCGCGCGGGCGGGGCGGGGCCGGCGGGCGGTGCGGCGGGACCGGTGGCCCCGCCGATCCGGCGGGCTGCTGAACGACTCCGCGAATCGAACCGCGGTTGCTCATAACTCCGGTATAGCCGCTCGCGGCCGATCGGGAAACCGCGACCGGCGGGAACAGCACGATCTCGCGGCGAATTCAGGAGATCGTCAGGTCGGCGCCACCGCGCGTTCGCCGAACCGGTGCGGCCTCAGCCGAAGAAGGCCGCCGCGTCGTCGTAGCGGCTGGCGGGCACGAGCTTGAGTTGGCGCACCGCGTCGGCCAGCGCCACCCGCCCGATGTCCTGCCCGCGCAGCGACACCATCTGGCCGTACTCGCCCGCGTGCGCGGCGTCGGCGGCGTTGACGCCGAACCGGGTGGCCAGCACCCGGTCGTAGGCCGTCGGGGTGCCGCCCCGCTGCACGTGGCCCAGCACCGTCACCCGGACGTCCTTGTTGATCCGCTTTTCCACCTCGACGGCCAGCTGCGCGGCCACCCCGGTGAAACGCTCGTGCCCGAATTCGTCGATCCCGCCCTCCCGCAACGCGATCGAGCCCGCGACGGGCTTGGCGCCCTCGGCCACGACGCAGATGAAGTGCGAATCCCCGCGCTGGAAGCGGCGTTTGACCAGCCGGCACACCTCCTCGATGTCGAAGGGCTGCTCGGGGATCAGCGTCATGTGCGCGCCGGAGGCCAGCCCGGCGTTCAGCGCGATCCAGCCCGCGTGCCTGCCCATCACCTCGACCAGCATCACCCGCTGGTGGGATTCGGCGGTGCTGTGCAGCCGGTCGATGGCCTCGGTGGCCACCGTCAGGGCGGTGTCGTGGCCGAAAGTGACGTCAGTGCAGTCGATGTCGTTGTCGATGGTCTTGGGCACACCGACCACTGGGACGTTCTCCTCCGACAGCCAGTGCGCGGCCGTCAAGGTGCCCTCGCCGCCGATGGGGATCAGCACGTCGATGCCGTTGTCGTCGAGGGTCTGCTTGATCTGGTCCAGTCCCGCCCGCAGCTTGTCGGGGTGCACGCGGGCGGTGCCCAGCATCGTCCCCCCCTTGGCCAGCAGCCGGTCGTTGCGGTCGTCGTTCTGCAGCTGGATGCGCCGGTTCTCCAGCAGGCCGCGCCACCCGTCCTGGAATCCGACCACCGAGGAGCCGTACCGGGCGTCGCAGGTGCGCACCACCGCCCGGATCACGGCGTTGAGCCCGGGGCAGTCGCCGCCCCCCGTGAGAACTCCGATCCGCATGTCCTCATCTTGCACCGTGGCCCGCCAGGTGGGGCGAGCAGACGCAAAAACACCCAGACTGCCGGCTTCGGCACTCCGAGCGTCTTCGCAATGCGCGGCGCCGGTCTGATCTACTTAGATGAACTCGAAGCGAAACCCATCTGTACGGCTCCGTCGGGCCACGCCGAGAGGAACCTCCGTGTCAGACGAGGAAACAGCCCAGCAACAGCAACAGCAAGCGCCGGCGGTCGTCGCGCGCGGCATTCAGAAGGCCGGACCGTGGGGTCCGGTCTTCGGACCGCTCGACTTGGACATCGAGGCGGGCGGAGTCACCGTGCTGACGGCGCCGGCCGGATCGGGACGGACCGCATTACTGATGAGCCTGGCCGGCCGGATGAAACCGACGACCGGAACGCTCGAGGTATTCGGTCGCAGGAAGGCCCGGGACATCTTCGCGGTGTCCGCGTTGGCCGGCATCGAGCAACTCGACTCGGTGTTCGAGTCGGTCACCGTCCGCGATGTGATCACCGAGCAGTCCCGCTGGGACGCGCCGTGGTACCGATTGGTTCGCCGCGCCGGCGAACAGGAGCTGATTGCCATGTGCCGAACGGTATTTGGCCAACTGCCGTTGCCACGTCTCAGCCAATACGTCGACCATCTCGATGAACTGGACGGGTTGCTGCTGCGCATAGCGCTGGCCAATACCGGCCGACCGCCACTGCTGGTGGTCGGCAGCGTCGACCAGGTAACCAGCAACCGCGACCGCGAGGTCCTGGTCCGCCGCCTGGTCGACCTGGGCGAGCACCAGACGGTGATCACCTCGACTGTCAACGATGTACCGGATGGTCTGGGCATTCGGGCGCAGATCCCGCTAGCAGAACGGGGACTCGACCAACCCGCCGAACTGGAACCGGTCGAACAGCAGAAAGGCGACGACTGATCATGCTTGCCGGAATGTCGCTGGGCACCGACCTCAAGCGCTACTCCCGCGGCACCATGCCGCGCCTGGCGCTGATCACGATCATCGCACTGCCACTGCTGTACGGGGCGATGTACCTGTGGGCGTTTTGGAACCCGTTCGCGGCGGTCGACAAGATCCCGGTCGCGTTGGTCAACGAGGATCGCGGCGCGATCGCGGCGGGCCGTGAACTGCGGGCCGGTGACCAGGTGGCCGAAGCGCTGCTGCGGTCCGGCCACCTGGATCTGCACCCGACGTCGGCAAGCCAAGCGGCAAAAGGGGTTTCCGACGGCACCTACTATTTCTCGATCACCCTGCCGCGCGACTTCAGTGCCGCCGTGGCATCGCCGGCGGGTCCGCACCCACGTGCGGCCGAGATCCAATTCCGCTTCAACGATGCCAACAACTACCTGGCATCGGTGATGGGGCAAAACGCCGCCCGGGAGGTGCTCAACCAGGTCAGCGCCAAGGTCGGCGAACAGGTCATCGGCACGGCGCTGACACAGGTCACCGACGAGGTCAAGAAAGCGTCCGACAGCGCCGGCCAATTGGCGGATGGATCCCAAACCCTGGCGAAAAACCTTGCCGGCGCGCGTGACGGCGCGGCAACGCTGGCCGGCGGCACCCGGCAGCTGTCAAACGGTATCCAGCAGGCGACCGACCCGCTGCTGAAAATGCTGGACGACCTCGCCGCGTCGAACCTCGACGTGAACGAGGCCGGCACCGCGGCGACGTGGCTGGGCGACAGCATCAAGGAGTTGACCGACCGGATTGCCGCGCTCAACGTCAACTACCAACAAGCCGCCGGGATCGTCAACCAGGTGGTGGACGGGTTGCGCGCCAACCCGGACCCGAATGTGCGGGGACTCGGCGACAGGCTCGACGCCGCGCAGCGCCTGCTCGCCACGAACAAAATGGACCCGGCCACCGACGAGGGCCTGGCCAAGTTGCGCGGCAAAACGCAACAGCTGGAAAACGACTTGGCCGATCCCAACAGCCGGTTGCGCACCGCGATAAACCAGACGCTCAACGGCGGCCTGCGGTCCGATCTTGTCGCATTGCGTACCGGTGCGTCCGCCGTCGATTCCGGTGCCGACAAGCTCCGCGGTGGGTTGCTGCAGCTGGCAGCCGGCAGCGACCGACTCGCCGCGGGCGCGCAGCAACTGGCCGGCGGGCTCGGGGAGGCCGACCAGCGCGTATCGACACTGACCGATCAGCAACGCATCCGGGTATCCCGGATCCTGGCGAATCCGGTCGGTGTCAATCTGGATTTCACCCATCAGGCCGCCACTTTCGGTACCGGGTTCGCGCCGTTCTTCTTGCCGCTCGCCTTGTTCATCGGCGCGCTGATCATCTGGATGTTGTTGACCCCGTTGCAAACTCGTGCCATCGTCGTCGGGCTGGGCGCATTACGGGTGGTGCTGGCCTCCTATTGGCCGGCTTTGTTGCTGGGGGTGTGCCAGGTGGCGCTGATGTATGCGGTGGTGCACTTCGGCGTCGGGTTGCACGCCGAGTACGCAGCGGGCATGGTGGCCTTCCTGATCCTGATCGTGGCGGCGTTCCTGGCGCTGATCCAGGCGTTCAACGCGGTTTTCGGCGTCGCGGTGGGCCGCGTGGTTACGCTGGCGTTCCTGATGTTCCAGCTGGTGTCCTCGGGCGGCGTGTACCCGGTGGAGACGACGGCGAAGCCGTTTCAGATCCTGCACCCTTACGATCCGATGACCTACGCGGTGAATGGGCTGCGGCAGTTGACGGTCGGCGGTATCGACGCCAGGATGTGGATCTCGGTGGGCGTGTTGTCCGGGGTGCTCGCCGCGTCACTGGCGGCGAGTGCATGGGCGGCCCGGCGCGATCGCCAGTTCACAATGGAACGACTCTATCCACCGATAGAAGTGTGACGTGTGCGCCGGTGCGATCCTCGCGACCCGGGTCCTCAGACGGGTGAGGACAGCGGGCCGCGGGCGGCCTCGTAGGCGGCGCCCACCCGGTAGAGGCGGTCGTCGGCCAGCGCGGGCGCCATGATCTGCAGGCCGACCGGCAGGCCGTCGTCGGGCGACAGCCCCGAGGGCACCGACATGCCGCAGTGCCCGGCCAGGTTCAGCGGCAGCGTGCACAGGTCGAACAGGTACATCGCCAGCGGGTCGTCGACCTTCTCGCCCAGCGGGAACGCGGTGGTCGGCGTCGCCGGCGACACCACGACGTCCACGGATTCGTAGGCCGCATCCAGGTCGCGGGCGATCAGCGTGCGCACCTTCTGCGCCTGGTTGTAGTAGGCGTCGTAGTAGCCGGCCGACAGCGCGTAGGTGCCGATCATGATGCGCCGCTTGACCTCCGGGCCGAAACCGGCGGCGCGGGTCAGCGCCATCACCTCCTCGGCGCTGTGGGTGCCGTCGTCGCCGACCCGCAGGCCGTAGCGCATCGCGTCGAAGCGCGCCAGGTTGCTCGACACCTCCGACGGCAGGATCAGGTAATAGGCGGCCAGGGCGTAGTCGAAGTGCGGGCAGTCGACCTCGCTCACCTCGGCGCCCAGCTCCGTCAGCTGGTCGACGGCGGCCTGGAACGACGCGAGCACCCCCGGCTGGTAGCCCTCGCCGCGCAGCTGCTTGACCACCCCGACGCGCACGCCCCGCAGGTCGCCGGCCTGCCCGGCCCTGGCGGCGCCGACGACGTCGGGGATCTCGGCGGCCACGGAGGTGGAGTCGCGGCTGTCGTGCCCGGCGATGACCTGGTGCAGCAGCGCGGTGTCGAGCACGGTGCGCGCGCAGGGTCCGCCCTGGTCCAGCGACGACGCGCAGGCCACCAGCCCGTAGCGGGACACCGTGCCGTAGGTGGGTTTGACGCCGACGGTCGCGGTCAGCGCGGCGGGCTGGCGGATGGAGCCGCCGGTGTCGGAGCCGATGGCCAGCGGCGCCTGGAAGGCGGCCAGGGCCGCCGCGCTGCCGCCGCCGGAGCCGCCCGGCACCCGCTCGACGTTCCACGGGTTGCGGGTGGGGCCGTAGGCGGAGTTCTCGGTCGAGGAGCCCATCGCGAACTCGTCCATGTTGGTCTTGCCCAGGATCGGGATGCCGGCCGCGCGCAGCCGCAGCGTGACGGTGGCGTCGTAGGGGGAACGCCAGCCTTCCAGGATCTTGGAGCCGCAGGTGGTGGGCATGTCGATGGTGGTGAACACGTCCTTGAGCGCCAGCGGGACACCGGCCAGCGTCGAGGGCAGCCGCTCGCCGGTGGCCACCGCGTTGGCAATCTGCTTGTCGACGGCCGCCGCCGCCGATAGCGCCTCGTCGGCCGCCACGTGCAGGAAGGCGTGGTACCGGTCGTCGGTGGCCGCGATCTGGTCCAGGCACGCCTGCGTCACCTCGGCCGACGTCAGCTCCCTGGCGGCGATCTTGGCGGCCAGCGTGGCGGCGTCCAGACGGATGATCTCGCTCACTCGACGTCCCCGAGGATCTGCGGGACGGCGAAGCGGCCGTCGACGGCCTCGGGCGCCGAGGCGAGCGCCTCCTGCTGGGTCAGGCAGGGCGCCTTCTCGTCCGGGCGCATCACGTTGACGTCCTTGAGCGGGTTGTCGGTGGCCTCCACGCCGCTGACGTCGACCGCCTGGACCTGGCTGACGTGGTTGAGGATGGCGTCGAGTTGGCCGGCGAAGCTATCCAGCTCGGTATCGGTCAGCGCCAGCCGGGACAGCCGGGCCAGGTGCGCGACCTCGTCGCGAGAGATCTGGGACACGAGCGAAAAGCCTAGCCCGGCGACGATGCGGCGCCGCAGGCGCCGCTGAGGAGCCGGGCCATCAGACCTAGCCCGGCGACGATGCGGCGCCGCAGGCGCCGCTGAGGAGCCGGGCCATCAGACCTAGCCGGGCTCCGGCAGCGAGCGTGCAGCCGGCCGATCCGGGACGGCCGAAATGCTCCCGACACATCCCTGTGCGACAGTGTTGGCCGTGCCGTCGTATCTATTGCGCATCGAGCTGGCCGACCGCCCGGGCAGCCTCGGGTCGCTGGCCGTGGCGCTCGGTTCGGTGGGCGCCGACATCCTGTCGCTCGACGTGGTCGAGCGCGCCGCCGGGTATGCGATCGACGACCTTGTCATCGAACTGCCGGCCGGGGCGATGCCCGACAAGCTGATCACGGCCGCCGAGTCGCTGTCCGGCGTCCGGGTGGACAGCGTCCGCCCGCACACCGGGCGGCTGGAGGCGCACCGGGAGCTCGAACTCCTCGACCGTGTCGCGGCGGCGGCCGGCAAGGGCTCCAAATTGCAGGTGCTGGCGAACGAGGCGCCCAGGGTGCTGCGGGTGAGCTGGTGCACGGTCCTGCACAGCGCGCAGGGCAAGGTGCACCGCCTGGCCGGCAGCACGGGCGCTCCGGAGACCAGGGCCGATTCAGCCCCCTGGCTGCCGATCGAGCAGGCGGTCACGCTGGACAACACCGGGGACTGGGTGCCGCAGGCGTGGCGTGACATGGACACCACGATGGTCGCGGCGCCACTGGGCGACCCGCACACCGCGGTGGTGCTGGGCCGCCCCGGCCCCGACTTCCGCCCGTCGGAGGTGGCCCGGCTGGGCTACCTCGCGGGGATCGTGGCCACCATGCTGCGCTGAGCCCGGTTATGCGGGCACGCGGTTCACCAGGCTGTCGTAGGTGGCGATGATCTTCTCGGTCTGCAGCGACTGACGGCCGGTGTCGCGGTGGGCGGTGACGATGCCGGTCATCTCCCCCAGCTTGTCGCGGTCCTCGACGAGCACCCGGATCGCCGCATCGCTGAATCCCAACGCGGCCAGACATTCTTCGCGGCCGACCGGCCGTGCAGGCGAACTCGTTGAGCAAGCCCGGCGGCGTCGATGAATTTCCGCAGCGAAGCCTCGAGGTGGCCCAGGCCGTAGATGTCGAGTGTGCAGTGGTCCACCCGCACGACCGCCTCGATTGCTTCCAGCGCCCGCTTCTCCGACGACAGGCGCCCACACCGGGCAAGTCGCAGCGGATCGTCGTCAGACGAGCCGGCTACCACGGCGGCCCGGGCTCGGTCGATGACGTCGTCGTGAACTCCATTGGAAATCGCCAAGAACGGGCGGGGCACCCCGCGCCTGGCCAGGGACCGGCGAAATGCCTGGTCGGTGTGATCTCGTGGTCCACGGCTTGGGCGTGCACCACCATGAGACGCCAGGCCAGCCGGGAAGCCGCACTCTCCTTTTGGGGGGCTGCCGGCTGTTGCGGGGTGAGTGGTCGGTAGTTGTCGGTGGTGTGCTGTAGGAACAACGGTATGAACCTGGCGGCGTGGGCTGAGCGCAACGGTGTTGCGGGGGTGACCGCGGATCGCTGGTTTCGGGCCGGGCTGTTGCCGGTGTCGGCGCAGCGAGTGGGTCGGCCTATTCTCGTCGATGAGGAGCCGATCGGCGCGGCTGGTCGAAGATCACGGACGGCTGTCTATGCGCGGGTCTCGTCGGCGGATCAGAAGGCGGATTTGGATCGGCAGGTCGCGCGGGTGACTGCGTGGGCCACGGCCGAGCAGATAACTGTCGGCACGGTGGTGACCGAGGTCGGGTCGCGCGCTGAACGGGCATCGCCGTAAGTACCTTGCGTTGCTGCGTGATCCGGCGGTGACGCGGATCGTGGTGGAGCACCGGGATCGGTTCTGTCGGTTCGGGTCGGAGTATGTCGAAGCGGCACTGGCCGCGCAGGGGCGTGAGCTGGTGGTGGACTCGGCGGAGGTCGATGCCGACCTGGTGCGCGATATGACCGAGATCCTCACCAGTATGTGCGCGCGGTTGTATGGCATACGCGCTGCACAGAACCGGGCCAAGCGCGCCCTTGCCGCTGCGGCATCCGACGGCGTGGAGGCGGCCTGAGATGCCGCGGTTCGAGGTTCCTGAGGGCTGGTGTGTGCAGGCGTTCCGGTTCACCCTGGACCCCACCGAGGACCAGGCCCGGTCGTTGGCCCGGCATTTCGGGGCTCGGCGCAAGGCATTCAACTGGACGGTAGCCACTCTCAAAGCTGATATGGCGGTGCTCGAAAGAGGCCTACGCCGATGGGATCGCCGGCGCCGCACGGCCGCCGAACAACCCCGAGACGGGGTGCAAGTCGCGTGACCACTAAAGATCACTCACTTGCAACGGTCAGCAGGAAGTCCTGGGCGATGTAGCGCCGCTGCCCCTTGTGGCGCGACTCTTTGGGTGAGCACGGCGGGGTGGTGGTGCGTCATGTGGGTTGAGGACGGGCTGGGCGTGACGCCGACCGGCGGGCGGGTTGTGGGTGGTGCTGTCACGGTGAGGACGGTCGGTTTAGGGTCCGGGTGATCTTGAAAGTCGACGGCCCTTCCCACGTGCTTTGACTGGGCTACTGGGAAGGGCCGTCCGAACGCCCGGAGGCGTCGTTGCTCAGTGTAGGTGTCGATCCTGTTGTTGTTGAACGTCAGTTGCGCTCGGGCGTGCTGAGCTGCCCGCGGTGCGGGCAGCGGTTGGCGCCGTGGGGGCACGCCGCGCCGCGGTTTGTGCGTCGTGCGACGGCGGTGGTGGAGCGGATCTGGCCGCGGCGGGCGATCTGTTCGAGCGCGGCGGGCTGTGGCCGCTCACACGTGCTGCTACCCCGGTTCTGTCTGGGCCGGCGGGTCGACGCGGTTTCGGTGATTTGGGCGGCGCTGCTGGCCCGGGCGGCGGGTTGGGGGTGGCGGCGGATCTGCGCGGCGGCGGGTCGCCCGGCCTCCACGGTTCGGGGCTGGCTGTCGCGGTTTTGCGTGCATGCCGAGTCGATCCGGGTCGGGTTCGCCCGGCTGGAACGCCACGCCAATACCGGCGCCGACATGGATCGTCTGGCTCCTGCGGCAAGCCCGGTCGCCGATGCGGTCGCCCAGATCGGTGTGGCGTGCGCGGCGGTGCGCCGGGTGGCCGGTTCGGCCGTGTTCGAGGTGTCGGCGGCCGAGCTGGTGGCGGCGTGCTCGGGTGGCTGGCTGTTGGGGTCGGGGCCGCCGGCGGTGGCGGCGTTGTCGATCAACATGAGCCCGCGTCTGTGAACGGCCGCCTCGGCGCGTCAGGGTCGAGCGCGTCACTGCCGTCGACCGTGGGAAGCGTTGAGGTGCCAATAGATGTCGAAGAAGAAGTCGCGGGCCGAGCGGGCGCGCGATATCGCGCTGTACCGGTATGCGCTGATTAGGCCGCTGGCCGATCCGGGCCTGTCAGCGACCGAGCGGGGTCGGCTGGTGCGGGAGCTGGCCGCCCAGGTGCATCTGGGCCCATCCGGTGAGCCGGTGACGGTGTCCCGCGCCAGCCTGGACCGCTGGATTAGGGCGTGGCGGGCCGGCGGGTTCGACGCGCTGATTCCGCCCGAACGCCAGGTGGCCCCGCGCACCGACGCCGAGGTGTTGGAGCTCGCGGCGCGGCTCAAGCGCGAACACCCCGCCCGTACTGCGGCCCACATCGCCCGCATCGTGGAGGCCGAGCAGGGGTGGGCGCCCTCGGCGCGCACTTTGCAACGCCACTTCGCCCGGCTCGAGCTCAACACCCGCCCGGACGGCAACCCGCCGGCCGCGTTCGGCCGATTCGAGGCCGAGGCGCCCGACCAGATGTGGATCAGCGACGGGCTGCACGGCCCGATCGTCGCCGGCCGCCGGGCGGTGTTGTTCGCGCTGCTTGACGACCACTCCCGCTACGTGCCCGGGCACCGGTGGGGCCACGGCGAGGACACCCTGGGCATGCAGGCCGCGCTGCACGACGCGGTCAAAACCCACGGCTGCCGGGCGTGTCATTCCATCTGTGTAAGTCCGGGGTGGTCCATCATCGGACCGCCGTTGGGCGGACAGAAGGAGTGTTTTGTGACCAAGACCGTGCAGATGCCGGCTGAGGAGACGACCGCGGCGCGGCGGCTGGCCGAGATGTTCACCGAAGAGACGCTGGACTCGTTGATTAAGGATGCGGTGAAGA
>NZ_JBYCLG010000043.1:0-11786 GCF_057473785.1 Mycobacterium sp. TH-M103 | reverse complement strand
TGTGGGCAAGGGCTCGGCGGAGCCGCACAAGACCAAGGTCGCCAAGGTCAGTTGGGACCAGGTCCGCGAGATCGCCGAGACCAAGAAGTCCGACCTGAACGCCAACGACATCGACGCCGCCGCCAAGATCATCGCCGGGACGGCCCGGTCGATGGGCATCACCGTCGAATAACCGTCACCGACGGGTGGGAGGGCCAGCTTCGGCCCGCTTGACAACCACAACCAACCACGAGATTGGATACCTGATGAGCAAGAACAGCAAGGCCTACCGCGCCGCCGCGGAGAAGGTGGACCGCGACAAACTGTACAGCCCGCTGGAGGCGGCCAAGCTGGCCAAGGAGACGTCGTCGGCCAAGCAGGACGCGACCGTCGAGGTCGCGATCCGCCTCGGCGTCGACCCGCGCAAGGCCGACCAGATGGTCCGCGGCACCGTCAACCTGCCGCACGGCACCGGCAAGACGGCCCGGGTCGCGGTGTTCGCGGTCGGGGAGAAGGCCGAACAGGCGCAGGCCGCCGGGGCCGACATCGTCGGCAGCGACGACCTGATCGAGAAGATCCAGGGCGGGTTCCTCGACTTCGACGCCGCCATCGCGACGCCCGACCAGATGGCCAAGGTCGGCCGCATCGCCCGGGTGCTGGGTCCGCGCGGCCTGATGCCCAACCCCAAGACGGGCACCGTCACCCCCGACGTCGCCAAGGCCGTCGCCGACATCAAGGGCGGCAAGATCAACTTCCGGGTGGACAAGCAGGCCAACCTGCACTTCGTCATCGGCAAGGCGTCCTTCGACGAGAAGAGCCTCGCCGAGAACTACGGCGCCGCGCTCGACGAGGTGCTGCGGCTCAAGCCGTCCGCGTCAAAGGGCCGGTACCTGAAGAAGATCACCGTCTCGACGACGACCGGCCCGGGCATTCCCGTCGACCCGTCGATCACCCGCAACTTCGCCGAGGCGTAGTGAGTCGGCGCCCCCAGGGTGCCGACGAATGAAGCGTGCCCGCGCCTGTGGCGCCGCCAACCGCGCCTGAACCATTAGACAAGTTTCAAACGCGATATCGCCCGCGATATCGGGTCTGCAATCGGAATGGCGGCTTCCCGGGCGCTACCGGTGTGACTGGTGTGGCGAAAACGCTTAGCTGCCGCATTCGGCGATGCGGCGTCGCGGAAACGCCCGACCCGGCTCGGATCCGTTGGCTTCCAAGGCGGCCCGGTACCAGGCGACGGCCTCGGCCGGTCGCCCGGCGCGCCGCAGCAAATCGGCGCGCACCGTCGCGACGAGGTTCGAGCGGGCCAGCCGGGCATCGTCGGCGACCTCGTCCAGGCCGGCCAGCGAGCCGTCGCGGAACACGACGGCCAGCGCGCGGTTGGCACGCACCACCGGCGAGCCGGTCAGCCACGCCAACCGGTAGGCCACACAGATCGCCGGCCAATCCGTCTGCTCCCGGGACGGCGCCGTCGCGTGCAACGCCGCGATCACCGCCTGCGGCAGGTACGGGCCCGCAGCCCCCTCGGCCCCGGTCCTGCTCCTCGAGCGGCACCAGCGCCCCGGCTTCGCTGGAGCGAAGCCGTGTGCTTTCACTCTCTACCTGTCCCACGAACGGCGCGGCACCGTTGCGACCAGCTAGGCGGCCGCCCCCGGCTTGAGGTAGGTCACCAGGCTGCAGTCCAGCATCTCGTCGGAGAAATAGTGCTCGCAGCCCCGCAGGTACTTCATGTAGCGGTCGTAGACCTCTTCGGAGGTGACCTCGATGGCCTTCTCCCGGTTTGACTCCAGCGTGTCACCCCAGATGTGCAGCGTCTTGATATAGTGGGGACGCAGCGAAAGCGGTTCGGGCACAACGAAACCCGCCTTCTCGCCGCGCTCGACCATCATCTCGGTGGAGGGCAGCCGGCCACCGGGGAAGATCTCGGTGACGATGAACTTGATGAAGCGCGCCGTCTCCCAGGTGATTCTCTTGCCGCGGGCCGCCATCTCGTAGGGGTGGTAGCTGACGCTGCTCTGCACGGTCATCCGGCCGTCGTCGGGCATGATGTCGAAGCACCGCTTGAAGAAGTCGGCGTAGTTCTCGTGCCCGAAATGCTCGAAGGCCTCGATCGACACGATCCGGTCGACCGGCTCGTTGAAGTCCTCCCAGCCGTGCAGCCGCACCTGACGCGAGCGGGTGGTGTCGAGCGCGCCGAGCACCTGCTCGCAGCGGGCGTGCTGGTTCTTCGACAGCGTCAGGCCGATCACGTTGACGTCGAAGCGCTCGACGGCCCGCTTCATCGTGGTGCCCCACCCGCAACCGATGTCGAGCAGCGTCATGCCCGGCTTGAGGTCCAGCTTGTCCAGGTTCAGGTCGATCTTGGCGTACTGGGCCTCTTCGAGGGTCATGTCGTCGCGCTCGAAATACGCGCAGCTGTACGTCCGGCTCGGATCCTGGAACAGCGCGAAGAAGTCGTCGGAGACGTCGTAGTGGGCCTGGATGTCCTCGAAGCGTGTCCGCGTCTTGGTGGGGCTCTTCGGTTGCTCAACCATGCTGTGTTGTTCTCCTGGGTGATGTTCGTTGCAACCATACCCACTGCGCCGTGCGCTCCCGAAATACGCTGGTCGGCACGAGAGCCTCACTTTGCCAGGGTGAACTGGTTGCAGTCGATGTAGCCCATCCGGAACGCGTTGGCGCATCCGGTCAGGTACTTCAGGTAGCGCTGGTAGACCTCCTCGGACTGGATGGCGACCGCCTCGTCGTGTCGTGCCTCCAGTGCACCGGTCCAGAGGTCGAGGGTCCTGGCGAAGTCCGGCTGCAACGACTGGACGCGGGGCACCGTGAAACCTGCGTTCGCCGCGTGCTCTTCGACCGTCTCGATCGTCGGCAGCCGGCCACCCGGGAAGATTTCGGTCACGATGAACCGGATGAACTTCGCCATCTCCATCGTCAGCGGGATGCCGCGCTCGATGACCTGCCTGACGTGCAGCCCGGTGATCGAGTGCAGCAGCATGACGCCGTCGGCGGGCAGGGCGTTGTAGACGAACTTGAAGAAGTCGTCGTACCGGTCGAACCCGAAGTGCTCCAGCGCCTCGATGACGACGATGCGGTCCACCGGTTCGTCGAACTCCGCCCAGTCGCGCAGCAGCACCCGTCGCGACCGGTCGGTGTCGATGCCCTCGAGAACCTGCCGGCAGTAGGAGTGCTGGTTCTTCGACAGCGTCAGGCCGACGACGTTGACGTCGTAGCGCTCGACGGCGCGCTTCAGCACCGAACCCCAGCCGCAGCCGATGTCGAGCAGCGTCATCCCCGGCCGCAACCCCAGCTTGTCGAGCGTCAGGTCGACTTTGGCGAGCTGAGCCTCGTGCAGGGACATGCCCTGGTGCGGGAAGTAGGCGCAGCTGTAGGTGCGTGTCGGATCCACGAACAGCGCGAAGAACTCGTTCGACAGGTCGTAGTGTGCCTGCACGTTCTCGAGATTGGAGTCATGATCCGACCGCTTGAGCGTGGTCCCCACCCGGTGCTCGAACATCGTGGCCTCCCGACCGGACCGGCACCTTTGCTCGATGCCGTTGCGGGCACCCTACTCGCGGTCGGGCACGAGCGATGGATTCAAAACACGCTTGCGGGGGATTTCTCGATTCGGGTCAGCTGATCGTGTAATCGGTCAGCGGGAAGCGCGACGCCTCCCGCACCGCGTTGAGCACCGACGTGGGCCGCAGCAATGACGCCCTGCCGGTGGGGTCGAAGTAATAGGACCGCGAGGTGGTGCAGTCGCCCGCGTGGAAGACGGTCTTGTCGAGGCGTGCGGTCATCCGATCCATGAACCGCGCCATCGCCCCCTCGGTCACCTCGAACTCGGTGGCTCCCCGGCGCTGGAGCTCACCGAAAAGCCGGTCCATGTGCCGCATTTGATATTCGACGGTGTTGAAGAACGACAAGCTGGAAAACGCGAACGGGCTGGCCAGGCTCAACAGGTTGGGGAAATACGGTATGGACACTCCCTGGTAGGACTGGAACCCGGCATCGCGCCACCATTTCCCGAGGTTCCGCTCCTTTCGGCCGACCACCTCGAAGGCGGGGAAGTTGGCGTCCCAGAGGTCGAAACCGGTGGCCAGCACCAACGTGTCGATGACGGTCTTGTGCCCGTCGACGGTGACGATGCCGTCGGGCTCGATCCGCTCGATGCGGTTGGTCTCCAGATGTACGTGGGGCTTGGCGAAGGTGCGATAGTAGCTGTTCGACCAAGTCGGGCGTTTGCAGCCGAAGTCGTAGTCGGGCGTCAGCTTGCGGCGCAATTCCTTGTCGCGGATCGCGATGAAGCGGTTGATCTTCGAGAGATCCGACGCGGCGATGTTCAGCCGCCGCAAACCGCGGTAGTGCAGCGCACCGTCCAGGATCACGTCGAAAACGGTGTCGGTCACCTGCCTGAGGGCGCGCTGCACAAGCGGGATCTGGGCGAACACCCAACGCAGCCAGGCCGGGATGGCGAAGTCGATCTTGGGCACCACATGGATCGCGGTGCGCTGGTACACCGTGAGGTCGGAGGCTTTGGCGGCCAGTTGGGGAATCAACTGCACCGCGGTCGCCCCGGTTCCGATGAGCGCGACGCGCCGCCCCTCGAACTCGTAGTCGTGATCCCACGCCGTGGTGTGGACGATCTTGCCGCCGAAACCCTCGATGCCGGGAATCTGCGGTGTGTGCGGCTGTGACAGGAATCCGGTGGCGGTGATCAGAAAGCGCGTCGTCAGGCCGTCGCCGCCGGCCAGTGCCACCCGCCACACGTGAGCGTCCTCGTCCCAGCGCGCGCTCTCGACGGTCGTGTCGAACCGGATGTGGCGGCGCACGTCGTACTTGTCGGCGACGTCTTCGGCGTACTGCCGCAGCTCGGCACCGGGCGGAAACAGCCGTGACCAGTGCGGGTTGGGCTCGAACCAGTACGAGTAGGTGGTGCCCGGAACGTCAACGGCCAGGCCCGGATACCGGTTGAGGTACCAGGTGCCCCCAAGGCCGGGCTCGCGTTCCAGGATCGCGATGTTGTCGTATCCGAGCCGTTTGAGCTGTATCGCCGCGCCGATGCCGCCGAAACCGGCACCGACGATGACCACGTCGTAGCCGGGCCGGACGTCATCGAACGGCGTCCGCGTCGTCCCCGGACTCGTCGGTTGCTCGGACATGCTGGAAATGCTCTCCTGGTTTACGTTCGCAGCGATGCTACCCAGCGGTCGCTTGTTTGCCAACGCGCCACGACGGCGGCCGCGGCGGGCGCCGAACGGAAAGCGATCCCGGCCGCGAAAGCGCCACAGCGTCGAAGACGTACGAGGTGGGGACCGTCGGCGCATGCGCGCCGGACGAGCTGCGCTCCGTGCGAACCGTCGGCCGAACCCGAAGTGGCGCAGCGGGATCCGGCGGCGCGCCGTGGGCGGCCGCCCTCACTTCGTGAGCGTGTACTGGGCGACGCTGGAGATGCCCTTACGGAACAGGCCCGCGCAGCCGGTGAGATAGCGCATGAAGCGGTCGTAGACCTCTTCGGATTGGACGGCGATAGCGCGTTCGCGGTTGGCCTCCAGGTTGGCCGCCCACATGTCGAGGGTCCGGGCGTAATGGGGCTGCAGGTATTGGACCTGCTCGATGGAGAACCCGCTGTGGCGTGCGTTGTCGACGATGTCGGGTTCGCCGCACATCTGCCCGCCGGGGAAGATCTCCTTGCCGAGGAAGCGCAGGAAACGCAGGTCCGTCATCGTGATCGGGATGCCGTGCTCGTGCCAGTATGACTGCGGCCGCGTGAAGATGCTGTGCATCATCATCCGGCTGTTGTCGGGGAGCGTCTTGTAGGCCCAGTCCCAGAAAACGGGCCACCGCTCCTTCTTGAACGCGTCGAACGCCTCGAAACTGATGATCCGGTCGACGGGTTCGTCGAACTCCTCCCAACCCTGCAGCCGGGCCTCGGCCCGCCGGGTCGTCGGAATCTCGGCCAGCCGATCTCTGGTGCGCGCGTAGTGATTTCGGCTCAGCGTGATCCCGATGACGTTGACGTCGTATTTCTCGAGGGCTCGGACCACGGCCCCGCCCCAGCCGCATCCGACGTCGAGCAGCGTCATTCCGGGCTCGAGGTGCAGCTTGTCCAGCCCCAGGTCCAGCTTCGCGAGCTGCGCCTCTTCCAGCGTCATGTCGTCGCGCTCGAAGTAGGCGCAGGTGTAGACCATGTTGGGGTCGAGGAACAACGCGAAGAAGTCGTCCGAGAGGTCGTACGTCGCCTGCGACTCTTCGTAATAGGGTTTCAGGTCGCTCATCGTCAACCATCCTTCCAACGCCACGATTTTGGCCCTGACAGAGTTCCCACGGAATTCGCTCCCAACCCCGTGAAAATCCCGGCCGACCGACCTCAGCTGGCCTCGGCGAAATTGCTCGTCAGCACGCCGATCAGCCGATCCCACAGTTGTTGAGGTAGGTCGTGGCCCATGCCGTCAAACAAGAATAGTCGAGCCCCGGTGACGGCGCGCGCAACGGCCCGGCCCCCGGAGGGGCGCATCAGCTTGTCGGCGCGGCCGTGGATCACGACGGTCGGCGCGCCGATGCGCCGGTTGTACCGCGTCAGGCTGCCGGTGCCCAGGATCGCGCCGAAGTGCCGGGCGACGCCTTGCGGGTAGTAGCTGCGGTCGTAGCCCTCGGCGGCTTCCGCGCGGACCTGTTCCTCGGTGGCGCGGAAGCGCGGGCTGCCGATGATGTTGGTGACGCGCACGGCGTTGTCGATGATCACCTCGCGCGGTGAGCCCGGCGGTGGGCCCTTGAGGAGCGCCAGCAACGCGCGCGGGGCCGGCGGCGGCAGGAACGGGCGGTTGTTGCTGGAGAACAGGATTCCCAGCGTCCTGGTCCGTTCGGGGAACCGCGCCGCGAAGACCTGGGCGATCATGCCGCCCATCGACGCCCCCACGACGTGGGCGTGCTCGATGCCCAGGTGATCGAGCACCGCGGCGGCGTCGCCGGCCATTTCGTCGAGGGTGTAGTCGGCGTTGCAGCGCAGACCTACCCAGAAGCGGGCCAACCGGATCGGTAATGGCTGCCCGGCGCCGCGATGCTCGGTCTTGCTGGACAGGCCGACGTCGCGGTTGTCGTAGCGGATGACCCGCAGCCCGTGGCGGACGAGCTTCTCGCAGAAGGCGGTCCGCCACAGCAGCAGCTGGGCGCCCAACCCCATGATCAGCAGCACGGGCGGATGGTCGATGTCGCCCATGTCCTCGTAGTAGAGCTTCAGGTCACCGGCGGGAGAGGACGAGACGGCGTGCCCGCTGCGTATTTCCATCGGTCTCGGACTTTGCATCGATCTCGGTCAGGCCTCGAGGTCGGAGGAGTGCTCGCGGCTGACCTCGACCATGAAGTTGGCGAAGTACCCCGTCAGCTGCGGGTCGGACATCATCTGCCACTTCGGCGCCAGCAACTTCATGTACCGCTCGACGTAGAGGAACTGCTTGCCGATCAGCACGAGCTCGCGCGGCAGCTTGACGTCGTAGGCGTCGGCCAGCGCCGAGAGCTGCCGGCCGATGTCGGCGTACGACAGGTCGCCCAGGGTCTGCAGCGTCAGCGGGGTGGCGAAGCGCTCCAGGTCCTTGGCGGCCTCGGCCTCGGGCCTCATCGTGCCGACCGCGCCCATCAGCACGACGATCTTGCCGGCCGCGGCGTGGTCCTTCTTGACCAGCAGCGCGTACACGAGTTCGCGCAGCAGCCAGCGGGTCCGCGGGTCGATGCGGCCCATGATCCCGAAGTCGAAGAACACGATGCGGCCCGCCTCGTCGACGTAGAGGTTGCCCGCGTGCAGGTCGCCGTGGAACAGCCCGTGCCGCAAGCCGCCCTCGAACAGGCTGAACAGCAGCGCCTTGACCAGCTCGGTTCCGTCGAAGCCGGCCTTGCGGATGGCGGCGGCGTCGTCGATGCGGATGCCGTGCACCCGCTCCATCGTCAGCACCCGGTCGGTGGTGAAGTCCCAGTGCACCTCCGGCACCCGGATGCCCTGGCCCAGCGGGGAGGCGTGCAGGTGGGAGACCCAGGCCTCCATCGACTGCGCCTCGAGGCGGAAGTTCAGCTCCTCGGCCAGGTTGTCGGAGAAGTCGGCGACCACGTCCTGCGCCGAGAGCCGGCGGCCCAGCTTGGCCAGTTCGACGGCCTGGGCGAAGCGCTTGAGGATCTGCAGGTCGGCGGCCACCCGGCGGCGGATGCCCGGCCGCTGGATCTTGACGACGACGTCCTCGCCGGTGTGCAGGGTCGCGTAGTGCACCTGGGCGATGGACGCCGACGCGAACGGCTCCTCCTCGAAGGTGGCGAACAGTTCGGCGGGTTCGCGGCCGAGCTCCTCGACGAACAGCTTGTGCACCTGTGCGCTGTCGGCGGGGGGCACGCGGTCCAGCAGGCCGCGGAACTCGCGGGACAGCGATTCGCCGAACGCGCCGGGGCTGGACGCGATGATCTGTCCGAACTTGACGTATGTGGGGCCGAGGTCGGCGAAGGTCTGCGGGAGCTGCCTGATCACCTTCTGCTGCCACGGCCCCCGTCCCGGCAGCGTGGTGAGGAAGCGGGCGGCGGCGCGGGTGACCTGCCAGCCGGTGACGGCCACCCGGGCCGCCTCGGCCGGCAGGGGCACCCGGTCCAGCCTGGCCACCTCTCGGTGTTTGGTAGAGCTCATTCCAGCAGTCTGCCAAACCGGCGGTGTCAACTCCCAATCTCTGCGGGGCCGCTCACCGGCTCCAGGGCTTGACCCAGCCCTGGATTTCCCAGCCCTCACGCGCGGCGACCAACTCGTACATGGTGGCGCCGTCGATGGTTTCGCGCACGATGTCGGCGTGCCCGGCGTGCCGGGCCAGCTCGTTGATCACGTGCAGGATCACCCAGCGCACCGACCAGGCCCGCTGGTTCTTCGGGAACCACGGGATGTCCTGCGGGACGGGCACGGCGGCGTCGAGGTCGGCGGTCTCCACCAGCCGCAGCGACGCCGCGTTCTGTATTTCCAATGCCGCCAGCAGCCCGGCCAGCGTCTCGTCGGGCCGCATCACGTGCTGGTCGGCGAACTCCGCCGCGATCTCCTCGAACGGCCGGGTGTCCTTCGGCGGCGCGCCCGGCGCGGCGGCGACGCGGGCCATCCAGCTGCGCTGCATCCCGGTGGCGTGCTTGACCAGCCCGCCGATCGACAGGGCGCTGGCCGACGGTGCGGACCGGGCCTGCTCGTCGCGCAGGCCGTGGGACACGGCGAAGTAGGCGCTCTGGTGGAAAGCCAGGAACTCGCGCAGGGCGCTTCGTTCGTCGCTCACGGGCGGTGCGAGTGCGGGCATGGGACGATCCTTCCCCGTAAGGTGCGGGCATGCAGGTGGTTTCGGCCGATGCGACCGATCTGTTCGTCGGGCCGCCGGATGCGCCGCTGCAACTGGTGCGGGTCACCGTTTCCGGGTGCACGCGCCCGACGCCGGTCCGCATCGACGGCGACGGCCTGCGTGGGGAAGCCGTCGCGGCCGCCGGGCAGGAGGTGGTCGAGGTTGCGGTGGTGGTGGAGCGGCCGGTGGTCGGTGAGCGGCGCGCCGCCCGCGTCCAGCCGTCGGGCAGGTCGTTCGAATTCACCTTCGAGTTCGTGACAGCCGAGCCCGGCTGGACGATGTTCATGGTCAGCCACTTCCACTACGACCCGGTCTGGTGGAACACCCAGGGCGCCTACACCAGCGAGTGGACCGAGGACCCGCCCGGGCGGGCGCGCCAGCGCAACGGCTTCGACCTGGTGCGCGCCCACCTGGAAACGGCCCGCCGCGATCCCGACTACAAATTCGTGCTGGCCGAGGTGGATTACCTCAAGCCGTACTGGGACACGCGCCCCGAGGACCGGGCCGACCTGCGCCGGTTCCTGGCCGAGGGCCGCGTCGAGGTGATGGGCGGCACCTACAACGAACCCAACACCAACCTCACCAGCCCGGAGACGACCATCCGGAATCTGGTCCACGGCATCGGTTTTCAACGTCACGTGCTGGGCGCCGACCCGGCCACCGCGTGGCAGCTCGACGTGTTCGGCCACGACCCGCAGTTCCCCGGGCTGGCGGCCGACGCCGGCCTGACGTCGAGTTCGTGGGCGCGCGGCCCGCACCACCAGTGGGGCCCGGCCCAGGGCGGTCCCGAGACCGGTGGCCTCGATCGCATGCAGTTCAGCAGCGAGTTCGAGTGGATCTCGCCGTCCGGCCGCGGCCTGCTCACCCACTACATGCCCGCGCATTATTCGGCGGGCTGGTGGATGGACTCCGCGAGCACGCTCGCCGAGGCCGAGGACGCCACCTACGCGCTGTTCGGACAACTCAAGCGGGTCGCGCTGACGCGCAACGTGCTGCTACCCGTCGGCACCGATTACACGCCGCCGAACAAGTGGGTCACCTCGATCCACCGCGACTGGGCCGCCCGCTACACCTGGCCGCGTTTCGTGTGCGCGTTGCCGCGGGAGTTCTTCGCCGCGGTGCGCGCCGAACTGGCCGGGCGCGGGTGTGCGCCGTCGCCGCAGACCCGCGACATGAACCCGATCTACACCGGCAAGGACGTGTCCTACATCGACACCAAACAGGCCAACCGGGCCGCCGAGAACGCCGTGCTGGCCGCCGAGCGCTTCGCCGTGTTCGCCGCGCTGACGACCGGCGCCGAGTATCCGCAGGCCGCGCTGTCCAAGGCGTGGGTGCAGCTGGCCTACGGGGCGCACCACGACGCGATCACCGGATCGCAGTCCGACCAGGTCTACCTGGACCTGCTGACCGGCTGGCGCGACGCGTGGGAGCTGGGCCGCGCGACCCGCGACAACTCGCTGGCGCTGCTCTCGGAGGCGGTGAGCGGGGACGTGACCGTGTGGAATCCGCTGGCCCGGCAACGCACCGACATCGTGACCGCGCGGCTCGACCGCGCCGCCGCACCGGGGGTGCGGGTGGTCGACGCCGACGGCGCCGAGGTGCCCGCCCACGTCGGGCACGACGGCCGGTCGGTCACCTGGCTGGCGGCCGACGTGCCGTCGCTGGGCTGGCGCGCCTACCGTCTGGTCCCCGGCGGGGAGCCCACCGGCTGGGAGCCGGTGCCCGGATCCGAGATCGCCAACGAGCACTACCGGCTGGCGGTCGACCCGGCGCGGGGCGGGGGCGTGGCGGCGCTGCGGCACGGTGCCCGGCAGCTGATCGCCGACGGCCGGGTCGGCAACGAGCTGACCGTCTACGAGGAATACCCGGCGCACCCGACGCAGGGCGAGGGCCCGTGGCACCTGCTGCCCAAGGGGCCGGTGGTGTGCTCGGCCGATTTCCCCGCGCGGGTGCAGGCCTACCGCGGCCCGCTCGGCCAGCGGCTGGTGGTCCACGGCCGCGTCGGCGCGCTGCTGCGTTACACCCAGACCCTGACGCTGTGGCGCGGGGTGGCGCGGGTGGACTGCCGCACCACCGTCGACGAGTTCACCGGTGCCGACCGCTTGGTGCGCCTGCGCTGGCCGTGCCCGGTGCCCGGCGCCATGCCGGTCAGCGAGGTGGGCGACGCCGTCATCGGGCGCGGTTTCGCCCTGCTCGGCGACCGGGAACGCTCGGTGGACACCGCGCAGCACCTGTGGACCCTGGACAACCCGGCCTACGGCTGGTTCGGGCTGTCCGTGGCGGCCCGGGTGCGCGTCGGCGCCGACGCGCGGGCGGTGTCGGTGGCCGAGGTGGTGTCGCCGGACGAGACGACCTCCGCGCCGCTGGCCCGCGAGCTGATGGTGGCGCTGGTCCGCGCCGGTGTCACGGCCACCTGCAGCGGCGCCGGCAAGCCGCGCTACGGCCACCTCGACGTCGACTCCAACC
>NZ_JBYCLG010000042.1:0-19773 GCF_057473785.1 Mycobacterium sp. TH-M103 | reverse complement strand
CGCGGTGCTGTGGAACATGGTGTAGAAGGCTTCTTCGCGAGTCTCCCCCAGACCGCGGGCCTCGTGGTAGCGGCCGACCACGAAAATCGCGTAGTCGGTTCCGGCGGCGATCGCCATCAACACCAACAGGTTGTTGGCGAACGTGGAGAGTCCGATGATCTCGTAGTTGGCCAGCAAGGCAACCACCCCGCGGGCCGCCAACAATTCGACGAAGACCATGAACAACACGGCCAGAACGGTGACGAGCGAGCGATAGACGAAGAGCAGCATGACGAAAATCACCAGGATCGTGACCATGGTGACTATTGCGACGCCTTTCTCGCCCGCGTGGGACTGGTCGGCGAACAACGGAGCCGCGCCGGTGACGTACGCCTTGATCCCCGGCGGGGCGGGCACCGAGTTGACGATCTTGCGTACGGCATCGGAGGACTCGGCGGATTGGCCGCCGCCCATGTTGCCGGCGAGGTAGACCTGCACGTAGGCGGCTTTCTGGTCGTGGCTTTGGGAACCCGCGGCGGTCAGCGGATCGCTCCAGAAATCCTGCACGTGCTGAACGTGCATTTTGTCTTGCTCGAGGCGCCTGACGATTTCGTCGTAGTAGCGGTGGGCTTCGGCTCCGAGTGGCTTGTCCCCCTCCAGCAGGATCATCGCCGAGCTGTCGGAGTTGAACTCTTTGAATGTCGACCCGACGCGCATCATCGACTGGAAGGATGCCGCGTCCGTCGGACTCATCGACACCGAGTGGTTTTTGGCGACGACCTCGAGCTGCGGGGCCACGGTGTTGGTGACGAAGACGATGCCCAACCACACCAGGACGATCGGCAGCGCCAGCCGATGGATCATCCGCGGTAGGAACGGCGGGATCAGCGGCTGATCGACGCGCGGCGGAGCCTCGCTCGGCCCGCTCATGCGGACTTGTCCAGGCAGTAGACGAAGGGGTTCACGGTTTCGTTGGAATCCGAGCGATTCGGGGCCTTGATGACGTCACCGCCCCCGTCGTGGTTGTTCACGACGAATCGGCACGCGATCCAACTGCCGTCTCCTTGCGCCATCAGGTTTGCCGGGATGCCGGGCTTCGTTGAACTCAATACCTTGCTCCAGGGCAAGGGCACGTTCAGTGCCTGCTGCGGATGGGTGTTTTCGTCGAGGTAGTTGATGGTCGCCGTGCTGCCCGGTGAGCCCCAGACCTCGAGCGTGATGGTCTTGGCGTTGAACTGGTCGAGGACCTCGCCCGAGGTGCCACCGCCGAACGAACCGCTGTGGACGCCGAAGATGCCGTGCAGTCGGTATACGACGAATCCCGACACCGCAACGACGGCTGTGATCGTGAGCACCAACCAGAAGCGCCCCAAGAGCCCCTGTTTCTTGGTGCGCTGCGCGGCGACCTCGTTGCCCTCGCTGCCGGCGGAGCCCTGCTCCTTCAGCGGTTCGGTCCTTGGCTCAGTCATCGTCATGGGCGCTTCAAGTCCTTCAGCACGGGCGCAACATTAGTTAGCGTGTGTACAACCTTGGAGATGCCCCACGGGTCCTTGATCGGGCTGGCCATAGCAGTCCCCCTTCGACGGCCTTCCTTCATCCGGGCGTCGCTGCGCCGGTCGGTTTCCAACGCCCGCGGCTTGACCTCCGGCCCCGTACCGGTTGCGACGTTCATGAGGACGCCGGGATCAGGCCGATGCAGGTGGCCGTCAGCAGGCGGGTGAGGGCGGTTGCGAAGTCCAGATTCCACTCGGGCGGAACCACTTCGGGCTCCTCGGCGTAGATGTCGGTCAGGTGCGCCGGCGGGTTCGCGACTTGCCACAGCGTCGCCGCCAGCGAGTAGGCGGCCAGAAGGATGTCCAGCGAGCCCGATCGTCCGAGTTCGGGCAGCGCGCATCCGATCGAATCGGCCAGCGAGAGTGTGGCCGCGGTGCTGATCCGCCTGACCTCGATGACCCGCTCAGCGTCCACTTCGTGTTCCAGGTGCAGGTGCAGGTTGGCAAGCAGGTCGCAGAACAATGGATCCTCGGCCAGGGCTTGCGCCAATGTCTCGGCGATGCGCGAGGGCGACTTAGCGCCGGGCTCGGCCAGCTTCTCCGAGACGGTATTGGACCACCGCACCCAGCCCTCGGCGGACAGACGCAGCAGGACTTCCTTGTAGGAGGTGAAGTAGCGGCGTACCGCCGAATAGTGAATTCCGGCGCGGTTGGCGACCGCAGTCAGGGTGACCGATGCGACGCCCGTTTCCATTGCCAGCGAGCGCGCGGCTTCCACGAGGGCCTCCGCACGTTGGCGCTTCTCTTCCTCGGTGCGAGCGCGCTGGAATGTCAGTTGCGCCACCGGCCGAGCCTAACGCACGTTGTGTGATTTGCATAACGCACACAAGGATTCTTCGCTTAGACGGGGGCGTCGCCGACACCTCGCAAGCCGCAAGTCGCCAACGGAGCCGCCGAGGCTGCGCGGCAATGGCCGAATGGGCTGCCGGTCACGTCGGTATGCACTTCAACCTAAATTAGTTAGCCGAATAAGCCTTCGGACCAGGCCTGGTACGCGCGTCTGGCGCACCGGGCAATGCCGATGTCCGATAGCGCCGCAATCATTAATGGGCTCGACGTTCCCGGTCCGCGTGGAGCGATTGCGCGGCATCGACGGGCACGGCAGATTTAACCGAAAGGTACCGACTCGGCATGAGGAGGCTCGATGACTGGCGAGCTGACGATGAGGCTGGAAGCGATGGCATCGGCTGCGCAGATCCTGACGAACCAGGCCGACGATCTCACAGCGGAACTCGACAGCATCGCCGGCGACTGGAGCGCCTTGTCGGCGACGTGGCAGGGCATCGCGGCATCGGCTTTCCAACCACCGTGGGATGAATGGCACCAGGGCGCGACGGTTATCGCGGCGCTCCTGCACGAACACTCACAGCAGTTGCTGCGCTCACTGGACCTCATGCTCGACCACGAGACCGTCGCGGCCAGAGCATTGGCGGCGCTGACTGCAACGGATCCCAAGTTGTGAGCCGCGGTTACACGGTCGACTTAGAGGCGTTGCTGCATTTCGCTGACCGGCTGGCGAAGTTCACTGCGCAAGCCGAGCAGATTGCGGCCGCGGTGGACCAATGCGTGGCCGAACTGCAGCAGACCTGGAAAGGTCAGGGCGCCGAGGCCGAGCTTCAATATCATCAAAAATGGGCGAGAGCGGACAAACAGATGCGAGAAGGTGTTACAGAGCTGCGCAGAAACGTTGAACTGGCGCATCGCAACTACACCGGCGTGGCGAAACACAACTCGACGATGTGGCCCTGAGCCACGGCATCGATCCGCCGCAGCGGTGCCGCACGAGGCCGGCCCTAACTCGGGTCGAGTGGGGCGGGAGGATCCGCTGCCTCGGGGCGCCACACGACTTCCAGGTCATCTGCGGAGACCGTGACCAGCGCTTGGGTGACGCCGTCGGCGTCTGCGAACTCGACTTCATACGCGGGGGGAAGCCCCTCATCGGCGTACTTCGTGTAATCCATGACGACAGCTCCGCGCGCTCCGACCGGCAAGTTGTACTCGGGCAGTGATCGCCGCAACCGGACCACATCGAGTTCCTGGGGTTTCATTTCCGTTCGTTCTCTTTCATCTACGTGAAGACCCTCGCACGCGCCCGCAGCAGTGGTCCGAGCTCGGCTATCGAACGGGCGGTCGAGCCAACCGCATTCACCGTCGGCAGGGCCGACATCTCGGCCGCCGCCCTGAAAGCCCGGATGATTTCGGCGATGCGAGCCCCAGTGGCGGTCAGCCTACTGACATCGACCACCTTCGACACGGCTTCGCTGGCGCCAGCGGTAAGCGGAATCAGCACCGCTGCGACAACTTCCGTCACGGCGACGGTCGCACCCAGGATCTCCATCTCATGCACGATGCGGTGGTGGGCGGCATCGATGGCGGATGCGTAGTCGTCGCAGCATTTGGCCGCAATGCCGCAGCCCTCCGCCGCCGTGTTGATCGCGTCCCTGACCTTATTGCAGTTGGCGATGGCGGCCGGTATCTCGGGGGATTTTTGATCAGCCAAATACGGCGTTGCGCTGTTTGCCAGGAAAGCTGCTGCCCGAAGCCCCGCGGCAGCGTTGCGCCAGGCCTGTGCGGCGCCGCGTAACTGGTCCTGGTGACCATTGGGCCACAGCTCTCCCTGCACGTACGCCTGGATCGTGTGCCACCACGCGGGCACATCGCCATGGCCGCCTTCGGCCGACGGGATCTCGGGCTCCAGAAAGACGGGAACCTTCTCGGGAGCAACGGCTGGCGGGCCGTGGTGGCCGAGTGCGGATTGCTGGTCCGCGTTTTCGTGGTTGACCGCAGTCGTCTAGAGCAGGTCGGTGACCTGGCCTGCGGCGATGACGGCCGCGACGGCGCACTCCATGACACCGGTGGCGCCGTCGCAACCCCCGCACAGCGGGTCGTACTTCGAGGCCCAGGCGCAGGCCCCGTTGTCGGTGCCAGCCATCCCGGCCGAGCTTTGCAGCACGCCGGCCAACCGGGTGACGGCTGCGGCCGCATCGTCGTGGACGTGTCGCCACCCCGCGCCGGCCTGCTTGATTACTCCCGGGTCGACGTCTTGGGACATGCCGACATTTCGGAATCGATCTCGATCACTTCTCTGCCGTCGCGATGTGCGGTCATCGCCGATGATTCAAGGCCGGACATAGCGGCGTACTAAAACCGCAGCATCAACTGTAAACCCGATGCCTCGGCGGGATTCGTGGGCCACCCTCGCCCGGGTCTACCCTCGATGACAGACGATCAGGGCCAAGGAAGGTGCGCGATGCTCGCAGCGTTCGGATTCGACACCCTGGCTGTGGTCATCGGGGACATGTTCTTCGTCGACCCGTCTCCGCTCGAAGGGCAGGAAACCCCGGAACGGGGGGTCAGGCTGGAACTGCGCCTCGTCGACCGCGGCGCGCCGCAGGGCTCCATCTACGCCGGAGTCCCGATCTCCTTCGACCGGCCGGTGTGGCGGGTCGACCTGTTCGGGTCCACCGAGAGCCCGCCGGGGACGCTGGACCGGGCCCATCACCACCCCCGTTTCAACGGGTGGGAACCCGGGCGCCGCCACTTCGTCCCCGAGCTGTCCGCCGACCCGGTGTCGTGGCTGGCCGGTCAGCTGGCCGACCCGGCGGCCGTGCTGGCCCGGGCGGGCGTCGATCCCGACGAGGTCAGCGAGGCCGACAAGACCGCACTCGCCGCGGCGGCCCCGCAGATCGTCGCCGCGGTGAAGCGGATGCTCGAGCAGGTGCGCGACGGGGAACTGGCCCCCGCCCCGGCCGAGCCGGTCGCCGCCGCCCGCACCGGCTGGCTGTGACGCCGGGTTCGACGAGCTAGGCGCTTCAGCGATCGGCGGGTCCGTGCCGGTCGACGGCCTCCGTCACGACGTGGCCCAACACCCGTCCGCGTGCCTTCGCCCGATACATCGCGAGGTCTGCCTCGTGCAGGATCTCGGCGGCACTGCGCCGCTCGCCGGGCGGCACCGCGACGACGCCGATGCTTGCGCTGATGCAGCTGACGTCCGGAATCCCGTCGCTGTCGCGCCCGACGACGATCGGTTCGCCGAGCGCGCCCTGCAGCCTGTCGGCGACGACGTCGGCCTCCTCGGGCTCGATCGGCGCGGCCAGCAGCGCGACGAACTCGTCGCCGCCGACACGTCCGACCACGTCGTCGGGGCGCAACGCCGCACTCAGGCGTTCGGCGGCGATCCTCAGCACGGCGTCGCCGGCATGATGCCCGAGTTCGTCGTTGACCCTCTTGAACTTGTCGAGGTCGATGAACAGCACCGCACCCAACCGGTGATCTCGGGCTTCCAGTGCGTCGGTGACCAGGTCGAGTATGTGGGCGCGGTTGGGCAGCCCGGTCACGTGATCGTGCGTCGCCTGATGGACGAGTCGCTGGTACTTGGTGTGCTGCGCGGTGACGTCGGCGAACGACACCAGCACCGACGAGCCATCGGGATCCTCGGGATCGAGCAGCGACCACGTCACGGAGAGCCAGACCCGTCGTCCATTGTCGAATCGGTCGACACCGTAGACCTGGCTCCCCCGGGGGCTGATTTTCAGGGATTCGAGCACCGGACGCTGATCGGCGATGAGCAACCCGCCGTCGCTGTCGTAGATCGGTATCGGTACCACTGCCGCCATCTCGACTGGCTCGGCCTCCGTCGTCGGAACACCCATTATTTGCAGGGCCGCGGGGTTCACCGATTCCACGATGCCCTCGGACGAGATGACGACGACGCCTTCCTCCAGGGACGCCACGACGGTCTGGAAATGCTGTTCGGCGCGCCGCAGCGCGGTCTGGTCGGCGCACACCACGACGTATCCGGTGTCCATGCGGGACGCCGACACCCGCACCGCCAGCGGCGAGCCGTCGGCCGCGCGGTGCGTGGCGTGCACGACGCCCCCGGCGGCGATGATCGCGGCCGGATCCAGGGCGGCGCCAACCGCCTCACCGACCGGTCGGCCGAGGGCCTGCACCGCCGAGCGGCCGTAGATGGCTTCGGCGGCGGGGTTCCAGGCGGTGACCGCGCCGGTGAGGGTGGTGGCGACGATCGCGTCGCTGACGTGGGTGACCAGCGCCGCCTGGTAGCGAAGGTTCGCCTCGGCGGTCTTGTGCTCGGTCACGTCCCAGAACGCGACCTGGTGGGCTGGTCTGCCCCGCCATTGGGCCCGCACTGCCACCGCCTCCACCGCGCGGGTCGTCCCGTCAAGCGGCAGGATCACCATCTCCATCGGCGGTGAGATGTCCCCGTCGCGGCGGCGCGCCGCGATCTGGCCGAGCACCGTGGGGACCGACTGCGGCGCCACGAAGTCCACGATCCGGTGCCCCAGCAGCCGGTCGGCGGATTCGGCCGCCATCTTCTGCACCATGGTGTCGTTGACATAGAGGAAGCGCCCGTCGGCGTGGACGCAGATCGCGACGGGGCTGTCCTCGACCATCCCCCGAAACTCCTGGTCCGCCTGGGCCCGGCCGCGAGCGGCGCCTGCAGCCACCACGGCCCGCAGCAGCTGTCCCATCTGGTCGCGGGTGTTCATCAGCTCGGCGAGTTGTCGCCGCACGCGGCCCACCGGATGTCGTCCGCCCGAACGGGCGGGTGCCGACTTCGCGGGTTCAGCGGCCACCACGGCACCTCCCCTCCCACCTCGCCCCGACTGCGGATTCGTTCACAACCTGTAGCTCCGAGTGCAACCTGTGGCGCCCATTCCCATGCTCTACCCGCGGTCCGGGTGCGTAAGCGCAGTTACAGTGTGCGGTTTGCTGTTTCATTCGGCAATGACGTATGCGAAATTGGCAGGCTGTTACGAATATCCGTAACGGAATGCGTGCCAGCGCCGGGACTTTCGGCTCTAATCCCCGACACCCACGATGCACGACCGTGAGCTTAGTCGCCAGTAGCATCGCGCACACCAGTCCGGGGGGTTATCGATGCATTCAGCCAAAGACGAAGCGGCACAAGGGGTTAACCATGCGCCCGCCCCATTCGAAGATCGCCGCCGCACCCCTCGGCCCGACACCCCCCGGGGATACCTGCAGCAGTTGCCCGCGCTCGTGCTGCTGCAGCGCCTGGCAACACCGGTGATCGCCCTCGACCAGGACGGCACTGTCGTCTACGCGAACCCGGCGTGCCTGTCCATGCTCGGCTACGGCGAGGGCGGGCTCGACGGCACGCCCCTGCACCGCCTGCTGGTCACCGAGACGCAACACCCACCCGTGAGCGCTGTGGAAGCGCTGCGCGCGGCGGTCGGCGCCACCACCGTGTGGCGGCACCGCCCCGAAGGCGTCGTCAGAGTCGCCGTCCTCGGAACGATGCTGCTCCGCGAGGACAACCCGGTCCTGCTGGTCAGCCTCGCCGACGTCACCGAGTGGGTGTGGGGACCACAACCGCGACGCGGCGCTCAACATCGAGGACGCGGGCGGTACACCGGCAGGATCCGGTATTTCGCACTGAAGGCCGCGCGGTCGTATTCGTCGCCGAGCTCGCCGTCGTGGGCGATGACCGTCGGACCGTCGAGGGCGCAGAAGGCGAACTCGGGCACCTGCAACTCGTGATAGAGCGGACTGCGCTGCAGACGGCCCAGGGCCAGCGCCGCCAGGACCCTGGTGCGGCCCCACGGGCGGCCGGCTTCGAGCATGCGCACATCGATCAGACCGTCGTCCATGCGCGGCCGCACCGAGGGCGCGAACCCGGAGGGCAGATACAGCGAATTGCCGAGGAAGAACAGCGACGTCAGCAAGGTGGTGTTGTCGTAGCGGATCCGGACCGGTTCGGAGTGGCGCAGCGTGTGCAGCATGGCGTAGAAACCGGCCAGCGGCTTGCCGATCCGCTTCTCCAACTTCTCGCGCTGCCCGACGAACGCCGGATACGCGCCGATGCTGGCGGTGTTGAGCACCATCCGGGTTTCGTTGAGGCACACCAGGTCGACTCGGGCCACGCTGCCGCGCCGGATTGCGTCGGCGGTTTTGGCCACGGTGTCGCAGCCGATGTCCCTGGCGAAGTGGTTGAACGTGCCGCCGGGGAACACCGCCAGCGGCAGCCCGGTGTCGATCGCCACCGCCGCCGCGGTCGCCACGGTGCCGTCGCCGCCGCCGACCGCGAGCACCTCGGCACGCGCGGCGGCGCGGCGCAGCGCCTGTTCCGGGTCGTCGTCGCGGCCCAGTTCGACGATCTCGGCCCGCGGCAGCTCGGCGCGCACCTCGTTGACGACGCGGGCGCCCGTGCCACCGCCCGACGCCGGATTGACCACCAGAACCACGCCGGCCCCGTCGGGGCGTTGCGGCGCGTCGACCCACAGCGGTTCGGTGTCGGGCAGGGCCGTCGCCACGATCGGTGGGACCAGCCGCCCGCCCAGGACCGCCACGCCGGCCCCGATGCCGAAGCCGGCGATGACGTCGCCGGGGTAGTGCGCGCCAGTCGCCACCCGAGACAGCCCGACCAGCGCGGCCAGCAGTCCCAGCCCGAACCCCAGCAGCGGGTTCTCCAGCCCCACCCCGACGGCGAACGCGGCGGCGCTGGCCGAATGGCCCGACGGCAGGGAGTTCGACGTCGGCCGGCGGCCGGCCCTTCGGACCACCGGCACCGCGTCGAGGCGGGGGCGGGGGCGCCGGCGGATCCGCTTGGCGAACTGGTTGGTGACCAGGCTCGTGACGCCGAGCGTGACGACACCGCGCGTCGCACCGCACTGTGCGCTCGCATTGCCCGAGGCGAACAGAGCCGCGGCAACGGCGACCCACAGCTTGGAATGGTCGGCGGCACGGGTCAGCGGCGGCATGACGGCGTCGAGCAGCGGGGTCGGGCTGGCGGCGATGGTGTCGAACAGTTCCCGGTCCAGGGTGCCCAGCCCGCGGGTGATCTCTTTGACGCCGCGCACGCGGTGCCAGGGCCGTCCGCTCATTGGTTACACCTTAACGGGCGCGGAGCTGCTAGAAAGTTCTGCGAGGAAGGACCGATGGACGATTACGTCAGGCAATGGCTCGACAACGCCGAACGGCACGGCGTGCCCGAGGAGGCCCTCGCCGGCATCGTGCCCCACATCCCGCCCGCCGGCTTTCACCTCCTTGCGGGGATGGAGGAGATCCGCGACCGCCAGGGCAAGTCGTTCTTCCTGATCCCGCGGACCACCGGCGGCGCCGACACCCGCCGGGCGGTGCTGCTGACCTACGTCCTCAACGCCGGCACCGGCTATGGCAGGCCGGGCGGGCAGCCCACGGACTTCCCCGAGACCCCGTACGGCGCTGCCGAGGTGAGGCGAATCCTCAACCGGCAGAGCCGCAACGGCTGGAGCTACGCGCGCGACGTCGAGTTCGTGCACCGGCACGGCGGTCGCCTGGTCACCACCCCCAACGGCATGCTGATGGGCCTGGGCGGCAACTGGATTCAGCGCCAGTTCAGCCGCCGGGGCGGCACCACCTGGGGTGACATCTTCATGGTCAACGCGGGCAGGGTCGCCGACCCCGCCGAGCGGTTGCGCCGCATCGTCCGGTCGCACCGGGGCGAACCCGACCTGGATCGGGTGCTGCACCACGAGGAGATCCACAGCCGGCAATGGGCGGCAAAGGGCTATGCGGGAATGCTTTTCGGCTACGGCCGGGAACTGGTCCGCGAGTGGGCCTGCGGCGAGGCGAACCGGCTCGAAGCGGACGCCGGCCTGTCCGACGGGGGCTACAGGGCCTGAATTCCGTGATGGAGCACCATCGCACCGATCACGATCATGACCACCGCGAGCAGGGCGGCGTTGTTCTCGTCCATCCAGTCTTTGAGCCGCGCCAGCGGATCGTCGAGGCGGGGGCCGGCGGCAACGTAGGCCAGGATGGGGATCGCGACCGTCGAGGCGGCGACGATGACGAAGAACGCGGCGGCCATCCAGTCACCGGCGGCGCCCAGTCCGGCTGTCCCGATGGCCAGTCCGGCCGGCACGCAGATGAGGAACACGTCCGGTCTCAGCATCGTCAGCGCTACTCCGGTGACCCCCGACCGCACCGGGGTGATGGTGGCGAAAGACCGCATCCAGGAGGGCGACTCGGTGTGGCGACGCCGGGTCAGCCACCGGTAGATCCCGAAGACGATGAGGGCGGACCCCAGGACCACCCGCAGCCACGACGCCCAGGCCGGCGGGGTCTTGTGCAGCCCGCCCACCAGGCCGGACGCCGCCACGGAAAGCGCCGTCAGCGCGGCCAGGCCCACCAGCCAGCCGGCGAGGAACGCGAGGCTGCTCGGCCGCCGCCGCGGGGCCTGCAGAACCAGGACCGCCGGAATGACCGTGATCGGCGAGAGCGCGACGACCAGCCCCAGCGGAACGAGTGCGGTCAGCACTGCACCCCAGCTACCTGCCATGGGCAGCAATCCTCCCACAGGAGCTCAGCGCAGAGCGTGAATTCCGTTGTAGATGACCATGAAACCGATGAGCACCAGGATCACCGCCATCATCGCGGCGTGGTTCTGTTCCATCCAGTCCTTGACGCGCTCAAGCGTGTCGTCGAGCCGGTCACCGGCGCCGACGTAGGCCAGGATGGGCAGGGCGACCGTCGACGCGGAGATGACGACGAAGAACGCGGCGGCGGCGAACCCGTCCGCGACACCGAGGGTGCTGGCGCCGATGGCCAGGCCGGCCGCCGCGCACAGGATCAGGACCTCAGGCCGTATCGCCACGAGCAGGGCCCCGGTCATCGCGGCGCGCACCGGGGTCAGCTTGGAGAACGAACGCATCCAGCCCGGCATGCTGCCCTGGCGGTTCCGGGTCGCCCAGCGGTAGAGGCCGAAGACCACCAGCGCCGACCCCAGCACCACCCGCAGCCACGACGCCCACGTCGGCGGCGACTTGCGCAGGTCGCCGAGCAGGTCCGAGCTCGCGACGAACGCGCCGGTGACGACCACCAGGCCCAGCACCCACCCGCTGAGGAAGGCCAGGCCCACGGGCCGCGGCCGGGACGCGTGCAGGACAAGTACCGCCGGAATGACCGTGATGGGTGAGACCGCGATGACCAGCGCCAGCGCGACGAGCGCGGTCAACACGGAACCCGAACTTTGTGCCACGGGCAGCAATCATCGCATTGGCGCGGCGCTTCGGCATGATGAACACAGACCGGGAGATGACCGGCCCGGCTTTCTGCTCCCGGCCTTCGTGGACACCCACGTGCACTTCCTGCAGACGTTCGCCGGCGACTCCTACTTCGGCGCGCAGCCGCTAGGGACTGGCTGAGCGCGTGCGCCTACACCGCCGAGGCCCGCTTCGCCGATCCGGATTTCGCCGCGCGGGCCGCCGCCGAGTTCTGCGACCGGCGCGTCGCGTCGGGGACCACCGCGGCCATGGTCCTCGGGTCAGCGTTCCCCCGCACCCAGGACGACCCGTTCGCGGAGACGGCGCGGCGCGGACTGCGGATCGTCAGCGGTCGCGGAATCCAGACGGTGGGCTCCCGCACGGCCGCACGGTTGATCACCTCCGAAGTGAAGCGCTGCGACAGGTGGCATGCGGCGGAGCCGGCGGCGACGCGGGAACCGCGCGGCTGCACGTCGCGATCGTCCCCCGGTTCTCCCTGGCCGTCACCGCACGCACGCTCAAAGGCCTTGGCAAGCTGTACTTCCACACCCAACTCAACGAGGACAACCGCTCCGGCACCGGCGACGTCTCGCGCGGATGAGCGAGGCGGGCGCGTCGATCGCGCACTGCCCGGCCTCCCAGCAGTTCCGGGGCACGGGCACCATGCCGTGGCGGCGGACGGTGGCATCCGGTGTCAAACGTCTGCGCCGGAACGGATTTCGACGCCTGCGACCAGTGGTCCATCCCCCAGGTGCTCAACGCCGCCTTCAAGGCCCACATTTCGGAGCCCGGTGCGGCCGCGGTTTCGCTGCATCCGGACACCACCGTGGCCCGGGACCAGACTCTTTCAAGTTGTTGATGGGGGCGAGGCGTCGATCGCCGCGACGTACGTCCAGGGACGCCGGTTGCAGCCCTAATCTTTGCGGCGCAGAGTCCAGGCCGGCACCCAGTGCGTCACGGTGCTCTGCTTGGCGCCGTAGGCGACCGGGTAGGTGACCAGCCCCCACCAGTCGCCCTGTTCGCAGATGCCCCAGCAGCTCAGCCGGCCCTCGACGACCCTGTGCAGTTGCAGACCGTTGGGCTGGTAACGGCCCGAGCGGTGCGGCTCGCGCGGGAACAGCGCGGTCAGGTCCACGAGCACCGGGACCGGCGGCCGCACCACGCGGAACGGGCTGCGGACCGGCTGCCCGTTGTACCCGATCGACCCGAGCTGGCCCATCGATCGATCATACGTTCGAATGCGCCGATCCGGGCCGTGCGCATGGCAACATAGCGGTGATGTCCACCCGCGCCCGGCTGTGCCCGCCGCCGGCCGCGCTGGACCCGCTGGTCGTGGGGCTGCTGGCCGCGGCGGTCAGCCTGGTCGGCGCCGGCCGCCCGTCCTTCTGGTACGACGAGGCGGCGACCATTTCGGCCTCCTACAGCCGCTCGCCGGCCCAGTTGTGGCGAATGCTGGGCAACGTCGACGCCGTGCACGGCCTGTACTACCTGCTCATGCACGGCTGGTTCGCGATCTTTCCGCCCACGGAGTTCTGGGCCCGCGCCCCAAGCGGTTTGGCCATCGGCGGCGCCGCGGCGGGGTTGGTGGTGCTGGGCAAGCAGCTCTCGTCGCGCACCGTCGCGGTGACCTCCGGCGTGTTCTGCGCGATCCTGCCGCGCTCGACCTGGGCGGGCATCGAAGCCCGGCCCTACGCCGTCTCGATGATGGCCGCGGTCTGGCTGACCGTATTGCTGCTGTACGCCGGCCGCCGCGGCGAGGCCCGCATCTGGTCGCTTTACGCCGTGGCACAAGCGGTTTCGATCGTGCTGGACGTCTACCTGGCACTGCTGGTGCTGGTGCACGCCGCCTTCGTCGTCACGTTCCGGCGCCGGCGTGCCGTCCTGGTGCGGTTTGCCGTCGCCTCGACCCTGGCGGGGTGCGCGACGGCGCCGTTCCTGGCCCTGGCCGCCGGGCAGGTGCACCAGATCAGCTGGATCGCACCGATCGGGCGCCGCACGTTCGAAGACGTGGCGGTGCAGCAGTATTTCGAGAGAAGCCCCCAGTTCGCGGTGCTGGCGGCCTTGCTGGTCGCGGCCGCGACCGTCGTGTGGCTGCGCGCGTCACAGCCGGCGGATCGGCAGTTGGTGACCCTGGCGCTCGCCTGGCTGGCGATCCCGACCGCCGCGATCGTATTCTGGTCGGCCGTGATCCACCCGGTCTACACGCCGCGCTATCTGTCGTTCACCGCACCGGCGATGGCACTGATCCTGGGTCGCAGCGCCGCGGCGGTGGCCGTCAGGCCATGGCGGGCGGCGGCGCTGGTCGGTTTGTTCGCAGTGGTCGCCACACCGAACTACGTTCTGGCGCAGCGCAACCCGTACGCCAAGTACGGCATGGACTACAGCCAGGTGGCCGACCTGATCGCCGCGCAGGCGTCGCCGGGCGATTGCCTGCTGGTGAACGACACGGTCACGTTCATGCCGGCCCCGATGCGCCCGTTGCTGGCGGCGCGCCCCGATGCGTACCGGAAGCTGGTCGACCTCACCCTGTGGCAACGGGCCACCGACCGCGACGACGTCTTCGACACCAACCTCATCCCGGAGGTCGTCGCCCAGCCGCTGGGGCGGTGCCGCGTCGTCTGGATCATCACCCAGGCCGACGAGTCGCGGCCCGCCCACGAACAGGGGCCCGCGCTGCCGCCGGGTCCACGCTACGGCGCGACCCCGGCCTTCGCGGTGCCGCGCGACCTGGGCTTCCGCCTCGTCGAGCGCTGGCAGTTCAACCTGGTTCAGGTGATCAGGGCACAGCGGTGAGGACTACCAGATACGGATGTAGTCGATGAGCATGGTGCACGGGTAGGTGCCCAGGGCGGGGTCTCCGGCACCGACCCCACCGACGGCGAGAGTGTACATGGGCGTCAGCCAGTAGCCGGGATTGTTGAACGGCCAGCGCAGGTCGCTGGGGTTGCCGTGCACCGGGATCGGCTTGTTGGGGACGGTGAAGTAGGGCTTGGCGCCGTCGACGTAGTCGCGCCAGAACTGGAATCCGTCCTCGCCCCAATGCATCCGCCACGTGTGCCACCCGCCGTCGACCAACCCGGGAATCGACCTGCCCTCCCAAGTCTTGCCGTTGGACGCCGCGTGGACCGTGGTGCCCGGCGGCCAGCTGCCGTTGCCGTACCACTCGAAGATGTCGACCTCGCCGTCGGGCAGCGGATCCTCGTTGACGGCCCAGAACGAGGGCCACAGACCGGGGAACAGACAGTCCAGCTTGATCCGCGACTCCCACGTCTGGTTGATCATGCTGCGAAAGTTGCCGCGCAGCTTGCCCGTGTAATACGTGCCGAAGTCGTTGGTGGCGCACAGGACGAGGTTGGAATTGCCGTCCAGGTAAACGTTTTGGCGATCGTCGCGGTATATCCCGTCGACCGGCGGGAACACGTCGTCCTGCCAGGTTTGCACCGTCCACTTGGCCGGGTCCGGGCCCGAACCCGCCGGGCCGTCGAACTCGTCTTGGAAGATGTAGGGCCCGCCCGTGGCCTGGGCGGGCGCCGACGGCGGCGGCACCGGCTGGGCCTCGGCCTCCGGGAGACGGATCGAGGCCGCGGCCGCGGCCGCCAGCATGCCGATCCCCGTCGTCAACATGCTGCGACGATCCATTCTTAGACACCACCCATCCGAACGCCGGAAAGCCCTACTCCGAACATTCCCCCGAAGCAACGCTGCAAACGGTGTTATGAAATCACGCGGCGGGCCCGCGCCGCATCTCGCCGCGCTAGCGCGACGTGGGTTCGCTCAGCTTGACCAGCGTCTTGCCGATGTTGACCCCGGTGAACAACCCGTTGAGGGCGTCGACGCAGGACTCGATGCCCTCGAAGATGGTTTCCCGGTGCCGGAGCAGGCCGTCGGCCTCCCACCGGCGCAGCGCGGCGAACGCCTCGTCGAAGCGCCCCCACTGGTCGAGGGCGTTGAAACCCTGCATCAGCGCCGTCTTCGACAACAGGTTAACGTAGTTCGACGGACCCGGGTGCTCACCGGTGAGGTAGCTGGAGATGACACCGCACAGGACCACGCGCGCCCGGTTGGCGAGCCGGCCCAGCACCGCGTCGAGGATGGGCCCCCCGACGTTGTCGAAGTAGACGTCGACCCGTCGCGGGCAGTGCTCCTTGAGCGCCGCGGCCAGATCGTCGTTCTTGTAGTCGATGCACGCGTCGAAGCCGAAGTCCTCGACCACCGCGTTGCACTTCTCCGGACCGCCCGCGATCCCCACCACCCGGGCTCCGGCGATCTTGGCGATCTGTCCGGCCACCGAGCCGGTGGCTCCCGCGGCCGCCGAGACCACCACCGTCTCCCCGGCCTGCGGCCGGCCGATGTCGGTCATCCCGAAATAGGCGGTGGCACCGGTCGGGCCGTACACCGACATGATCGCGAGCTGGTCGTCCTCGCCCGGGATGGGCGTGCTGAACATGTCGTCGTGGATGATCGCGTACTCGGAGAAGCCGGTCAGCGTGGTGACCACGTCGCCGACGGCGAAAGCGTCACAGCGCGACGTCACGACCTCGCCGATGCCGGCCGCCCGGATGACCTCGCCCAGCTGCACCGGCGGCAGGTAGCTGGGCTGGTCGTCCAGCCAGGTGCGGGCGGCGGCGTCGATGCCGACGTAGGTGGTGCGGATCAGCGCCTCCCCGTCGGCGGGCTCGGGCGCCGGCGTGGTGACCAGCTCGGTGTCGTCGGGCTTGACCAGCCCGGACGGGCGGCGACGCAACAGGATCTGACGGTTCGGCAAGTCGGCCACGAAGCAGAAACTACAGGCCCGGCCCGGCGGCCGGAACGGCGTTAAGCCGGTGAGTCCGAATCGTCGTCGAGAACGCTGACCGTGATGCCATACGGCAGGAAGCGGACCTTGCGCCGCGGATCGAGGTTGTCCTTGTTCGCCCGCAGCGCGTCGAGCTCGGTGGCATAGACCTGCTCGACGCGGGCGCCGCCGTCGGCGTCCACCGTGTAGACGGCCCACACGCCGTCACCGGCCTCGCCGGCGGTCTCGGGCGCGGAGCGGGTCCGCCCCGCGAGGTCCTCGAAGACCGCCGACCAGCCCGCCCGGGCCCCCGTGGCGCCGACGAACTTGCCGATGCGGTCGAACACGTCGCGCAACTCGTCGGGATCGAAGCCGAACGGACCGTACTCGCTCACTGCGACCTCCTAGGGTCCGGGCGGCGGCGGGGGGTAGATCGGAATCGGCACGGTGACGAACGGAAAGTGTAGATACACCGTCGTCAGCGGCCTGCCGGGCTCGGCCGGCGCTGCCGCGGGCGGCGGCGGAGGCACGGCGGCGGGTGGCGCCGGCGGCGGGGCGGCCGGCGGCGGCGCGGGCACGGCCCGCTGGACGGGGGTGGGCACGTACCGGGGCGCCTGCCGGTGGTACACGGGCGCCGGGGGCGGCGCCTCCACCGGGGTGTGCGGTGCCGGATGCTCGACCGGGGCCGGGGGGGGCGGCGGCGGCGCGGCGGCCGCGGGGGGCGGCGGCGCGCTCGGCGGGGACGGCTTGGCCGGTGCCTGGGGCGGCAAGTGCTTGGCCGGGGCGGCGACGCTGACGCGCGGCTTGTGCTGCACGGCCGACACCGGCCGGTCTGACGTCAGCGACAGGAGCACCACCCCGGCGGCGACGGCGGCGATGCCCGCCAGCGCGCTGCCGGTCAACATCAACGGCCGGCGGCGACGGCGCGGGGCCTCGTCGTCGTCCTCGGTGATCGCGCTGTAGGCCAGGGCCTCGTCGCCCAGGTCGGCGTTGGCGCTGATGTCCAGGTAGGTCGGGGTCAGGCCGCGGGGGTGGATCTCTCCGGTGCCCGGGTCCAGGGCGTAGGCCAGCGCGGCCGTCGACGACGCGAACAGCGGCGCATTCGCCGACGCCAGCGCCGCCCCGCGGGCCAGCGCCATCTCCGGTTCCCCGGGAGCGGTGACGTCGAGCGGCGTGACCGCCTCGAGCGCGGGCTTGATGGAGACGATCTCGGTGCCGCAGCCGACGAGGAACACGCCGTCGGCCCACGACCCCCGCGCGTCCAGGGCGGCGACCATCGTGGCCAGCTCGGCCGCCAGGGCCTCGCGGGGCGCCTCCGGATGGGCGTTCGCCAACGCCCGGCGGTGCAGGTCGACGATCGAGCCGTCGGAAACCTCGACGACGGCCAGCGTCGCGTGGTCGGGCTCGACGAACAGCATCGCGATGTGCTCGTAGCCGATCGCGTGGCCCACCGTCTGGGCCAGTGCGGCGGCGGCCAGCAACGGCGACACCAGCATCACGCCGCCCACCTCGCGGGCGGCCAGTTCCTCGCGCAGCGCGCCGACCTGGGCGGGATCGCTCCAGGTGACGCCGATCGACGCCAGCCGGTAGCCGCCCTCGATCGCGCCTTCCCGGGTGCCGTCGATGGCGGCGATCACCTGCTCGACCGCACCGGTCGACGCCGATTCGCCGACGTCGAAGGTGTCCTCTTCGATCGTGACGCCGTCGGCGTCGGCGCCCTCGATCAGCAACAACCGGACCGTCGTGGCAGCCATCGACACCCCCAGCACGATGTCCACTTGCGCCCCCAGGTCCTCCAAGCCGCGTTACGGTGCGCGCCCGACGCACACCCAAATCGTTGCTTCCACGCTACTCGCGTGTGACCGAAAGTGGCTGTGAGCTGCTTGTGAGGTGCCGCGCTGCGATCAGTAACCCGGGCTTAGGAACGGGTTCTGCCCGGTGCCCGGGTACTGGGGTGCCTGGTACTGCGGCGCCTGGTTCTGGGGAACCTGGTTCGCCGGGACCGGCACCGGGATCGGCACCGGCAGCAACGGGACGCGAATCCACTCCGTCGTCATCGGCACCGTCGTCGTGGTGGGCGTCTCCGACGTGCTCGGTGGCGGCGGTGTCGTCGTGGTGGGCGTCTCGGTCGGGCTGGGCGGCGGGGCCGTCGTCGTCGCGGCCGGCGGGTGGGTCCGGCGCGGCGGCACGGTGGTGACGACCGGGGGTGGTGGCGGCGTGGTCACCACGACCGGCGGCGCGGGCGGGGGCGGCGGCGACGGCGGGGGCGGGGGCGGGGGCGGCGCGGCGCTGGGCACCGGCGGCGGCGACGGCGGCGGGGGCACGGCCGTCGGCAGCACTGCGCTGGGCGGCGGCGCCGGGCGCGGCGCCACGCTGGGCGCGGGCGGGGCCTGGCGGTTCTCGATGCCCGTCAACGTGTAGGCCACCCCGCCGATCGCGGTCATGGCCACCAGGGCGCAGGTTCCGATGATCAACTGGGACAGGCGGACTCGTCGCCACGGCCGCGCTCTGGGCGCATCGTCGATCACGTTGAGGCGCATCGACCAGCCGGCGGGCCCGTCCTCGTCGTAGGCCTCGGGTGTGTACGGCACTCGCACGTCGCCGGGGTATTCGGTTTGCGACCAGGCCAATTCCCGATCGGTCATGGCCTCGTCATCGATCACCAGCACGTCGCCGCAGCCCAGGTCGACGACTTCGCAGGCGTCCGCGGCGGCCGCGAGCAGGCCGACGGAGGTGCGCGTGCGGAAGTCGAGTTCCTCGCCGCGCGACGCCAGCATCAACGCACCGCGCGCGGCCGCGAAGGCGGGCTCCGACGGGCACACGACCGGCCTGCGGCAATGCACCGAAAGGCGTTCGGTGACAAGAGGAATGCTCGAGCCGCCGCCGACGGTGACGACCGCCGAGAGGTCCGCCCAGCTCTTGTTGTTGCGCACCAGCATGTCGTCGAGCGCATAGATGAAGCCGGTCAGGCGGTCCTGTATCAGGTCGCCCAGCTCCTCGCGGGTCAGCCGCATGGTGCACCGGCGCCCGCCGAGTTCGGCGGCGATCTCGGTCACCACCTCGGTGGACAGCGTCTCCTTGGCCGTGCGGCACTGCTCGCGGAGCCGGCCCAGCTGCCCCACCGCGGCGGTGCTGCCCGGGTCCATGCCGCTGCCGTGGCCGAGTTCCTCGAAGACCCGCAGCAACAACGCCTGGTCGATCTCGTCGCCGGAGAACTCCGGGAACCGCATCGTCGGGCTCACCGGCTCGAAGTCGCCGTCGAGGTTCATCAGCGTGGCCGAGGTGCCACTGCCGCCGAAATCGAGCAACCCGACCACACCGGTTGCCGCGAAACACAGTTCGGCGTTCGCCGCGGTCAGCGCCGCGACCGCGTCGGACACCACGCGCGGCGCCATGCCGCTGCGCACGAAGCCCACGTGGGTCCGCAGGCCGTTGCGCAGCGCCTGCACGGTCGCCG
>NZ_JBYCLG010000041.1:0-5184 GCF_057473785.1 Mycobacterium sp. TH-M103 | reverse complement strand
GCCAGCTCGGCCGGCAGGCGCAGTGTGAGGGCGATGGTTCCCTGCGATGCGTGCGCGGCGGTGGTGTCCATGCCACCATGATGGCATGGTGGCACTTTGGGGTCTACCCTCGTGACGTGTGCTATTGCCGAAGTCAGCAGCTCGGGCCAGGCACCGGCGCCGCCGGTTGCGCGTCATCCACCAGCGCATAGGACCAAGGTGGGACGGTGGTTGCACAAGGTCCGCGAGAAGGTCGCTACCGAGTACCGGCTCAGCCCTCGCAGTCGGACACCGGCGCCCGGATCTACAACGCGACCGCTGGTCGCTAATCCGGCTTGAACGGGTTGACAGCGAATTGGATAACCCGGTAGGGCGCCCTCTCCCGGGCCCGGGTGTCCCACTGGCTGACGAAGATGCGCAGCTCGTCGAGAGTGGAGCCCGGCGAGATGTAGCCGCCGTAGGGCTGGGCGAGCCGGTTGTCGAACGGCGGCGGCAGGGTCTCGGCGGGCTCGGGCCAGTCGTCGTGCCGCACCACCGTCGTCACCGGCGCGTCGCCCAGCGAGGTCGGGTCGTCGGCCACCCGCACCTCCATGTTCTCGGTGCCCGCGTTGAAATACGACAACACCGTCTTGCCGTCGATCTGGCGGATGGAGATCTCGCCGACCTGGTCGGGCCACAGTGGCGTCGGCGGCTTGTTCCAGCCGCCGCCCGGCCCGGAGGCCCAGCCCTGCCACCGGGACCGGTCGGTGAACGTCTGCGGAGTGGCCCGGTAGAGCAGCACCGGGTCCCGCCTGGTGAAGCTGTCGGCCACGATGTACACCCACCCGCGGGGCGAGTCCGGGGTGGGGATCGGGTCGTAGTAGCCGCTGATCTGCGTTTGCGAGCCGCCCTGGTAGGACGCGGCCCGCCGGGATCCCGGCACCGTGCGCCAGCCGGGGCGCGACGGCTCGGCCACCACCAGCCGGGAGCTGACCGGCTCCAGGGCTTTGGCCGTCGTCACCATCAGGTAGTTGCGCCGGTTGATCCGCACCACCCCAGCGGGCAGCTGGGAGTCCCCCGCCGGGGTCGCCTCGGCCAGCAGCGGCCTGCCGATTCCGAGGACGCCCGTGTAGCGCACCCCGCCGGGGTCGTCGACGGACGCGGTGTCCACGTGCAGCGCGACCGGGGAGTACCAGCCGCCGAACCCGACGCCCTGACCGGCGAAGCTGTCGCCGCAGACCTGCAGCGTCTCGCTGGGGAACTCGACGAACTCGCACAGGTCGGTGGCGCCGATCCCGTACTCGCCGGTCGGGGTCCCGGTGCCGGCCGTCGGGCCGATCCGCAGCACCTGTCCCGGGGCCAGCGGCGGCAGTATCGGCTCCGGCGCCGGCGCCGGCGGATCCGCGTGGGCACTCCAAACACATTGGGGCGCAAGGAAACACATTGCCAGCGCGGCGCACAGCGAGCGGGCGAAGCGCACCGGTCGGACTATAGTTCGGCGGCCAGCAGCTCGGCGATCTGGATCGTGTTCAGGGCCGCGCCCTTGCGCAGGTTGTCGCCCGAGACGAACAGCGCCAGGCCGCGCCCGTCGGGCACCCCCGGGTCGCACCGGATGCGGCCGACCAGCGACTCGTCGACCCCGGCGGCGGCCAGCGGGGTCGGCACATCGACCACCTTGACGCCGGGCGCGCCGTCCAGCAGCTGCCGGGCCCGCTCCGGCGACAGCGGCCGGGCGAACTCGGCGTTGATCGACAGCGAGTGGCCGGTGAACACCGGGACCCGCACGCAGGTGCCGCTGACGGCCAGGTCGGGGATGCCGAGGATCCTGCGGCTCTCGTGGCGCAGCTTCTGGTCCTCGTCGGTCTCCCCCGACCCGTCGTCGACCAGCGATCCGGCCAGCGGCACCACGTTGAACGCGATCGGGGCGACGTAGGTTTTCGGCGCCGGGAACTCCACCGCCCCGCCGTCGTGCACCAGCCGCTCGGCGTCGTCGATGACCGCGCGCGCCTGGCCGGCCAGCTCCTCCACGCCGGCCAGGCCGCTGCCGGAGACCGCCTGGTAGCTCGACACCACCAACCGGGTCAGCCCGGCCTCGTCGTGCAGCACGCTGAGCACCGGCATCGCGGCCATCGTGGTGCAGTTCGGGTTGGCGATGATGCCCTTCTTGAGAGACCGGGCGCCGCCGGCGACGTCCCGTTCGAAGTTCACCTCGGACACCACCAGCGGCACCTCGGGGTCCTTGCGCCACGCCGAGGAGTTGTCGATCACCGTCACCCCGGCCGCGGCGAACCGCGGCGCCTGCACCAGCGACATCGTCTTGCCGGCGGAGAACAACGCGATGTCCAGGCCGGCCGGGTCGGCGGTCTCGGCGTCCTCGACCTCGATCTCTTGGCCGCGGAATTCCAGCCTGCGCCCCTGCGAGCGGGCCGAGGCGAAGAACCTGACTGTGGTGGCCGGGAAGTCACGCTCGGCGAGCAGCGTGCGCATCACCTGACCCACCTGGCCGGTGGCCCCCACCACGCCGAGGGACAGGCCCATCTAGCGGCCCGTCCCGGCGTACACCGTCGCGGTCTCCTCGCCGCCGAGCCCGAACGCCTCGTGCAGCGCGACGACGGCCTTGTCCAGCTCGGTGTCGCGGCACAGCACCGAGATCCGGATCTCGGAGGTGGAGATCAGCTCGATGTTGACGCCCACCTCGGCCAGGGCCTCACAGAAGGTCGCCGTCACGCCGGGATGGCTGCGCATGCCCGCGCCGATCAGCGACACCTTGCCGATGTGGTCGTCGTAGAGCAACTGGAGGAACCCGATCTCCTCCTTGAGCGCGTTCAGCTTGGCCACCGCGGTGGGCCCGCTGTCGCGCGAGCAGGTGAAGGTGATGTCGGTCTTGCCGTCCTCGACCTTGGAGACGTTCTGCAGCACCATGTCGATGTTGACCTCGGCGTCGGCGACGGCGCGGAACACCTTGGCCGCGTAACCCGGAATGTCGGGGATGCCGACGACGGTCACCTTGGCCTCGCTGCGGTCGTGCGCGACTCCGGTCAGGATGGGGTCTTCCATTGGCTTGTCCTTGATCGATCCGACGACGACGGTGCCCGGCCTGTCCGAGTACGACGAGCGGACGTGCACCGGCAGGTTGTAGCGGCGCGCATACTCCACGCAGCGCAGCATCAGGACCTTGGCCCCGCACGCCGCCATCTCGAGCATCTCCTCGAACGTCACCGTGTCGAGCTTGCGGGCGTCGTGCACGATCCTGGGGTCCGCGCTGAAGATGCCGTCCACGTCGGTGTAGATCTCGCAGACGTCGGCGTGCAGCGCGGCGGCCAGGGCGACGGCCGTGGTGTCCGACCCGCCGCGGCCCAGCGTGGTGACGTCCCGGGTGTCCTGGCTGACGCCCTGGAACCCGGCGACCAGCACGATGCGGCCCTCGTCGAGCGCGGACTGCACCCGGCTGGGTGTGACGTCGATGATCTTCGCGTTGCCGTGGGTGCTGGTGGTGATGACCCCGGCCTGCGAGCCGGTGAACGAGCGGGCGTTGGCGCCCAGCGATTCGATCGCCATGGCCACCAGCGCGTTGGAGATGCGCTCGCCGGCCGTCAGCAGCATGTCGAGCTCGCGGGGCGGCGGGACGGGGCACACCTGCTGGGCCAGGTCCAGCAGGTCGTCGGTGGTGTCACCCATCGCCGAGACCACCACGACGACGTCGTTGCCCTGCTTCTTGGTCTCCACGATGCGCTCGGCGACCCGACGAATCCGGTCGGCGTCGGCCACCGACGATCCGCCGTATTTCTGCACGACGAGTGCCACTGCTTTTTGCCTGCCCTTCCGGCCCAGCGAATTCCCCGCTCGGGTTCGAGTCCACAACAGAATACGTGCACGCGCATCCGGAATTTTTTGGCGGTTTTGGCACACGGGATGAGCGCGGTAGAGTTGCGCTCGTGCAGCGGGTGCTCCTCCTCGGACGCCGCGACGGGGTCTGATCCAGACCGGCCTCCCGTCGCGGGCGTTCGCGATGCGCCGGTCTAGGTTCCTTCTGACACCCCCGGAGCAGTTACCGTGAATTCCAATTCCGACGCCCATACGTCTTCCCGCACCATCGTCACCCCCGCGGGTCCGCCCGCCCCCGGCCAGGCCCCGTGGAATCCCCAGCGCGGCTCGTCGATGCCCGTCCACCGGTATCGGCCGTTCACCGAGGAGGTCGAGCCGATACGCCTGGCCGACCGCACCTGGCCCGACCGCGTCATCGAACGCGCCCCGCTGTGGTGCGCGGTCGACCTGCGCGACGGCAACCAGGCGCTGATCGACCCGATGAGCCCGGCCCGCAAGCGCCGCATGTTCGACCTGCTGGTCGGGATGGGCTACAAGGAGATCGAGGTCGGCTTCCCCTCGGCCAGCCAGACCGACTTCGACTTCGTCCGCGCGATCATCACCGACGGCGCAATCCCCGACGACGTCACCATCCAGGTGCTCACCCAGTGCCGGCCGGAGCTGATCGAGCGCACCTTCCTCGCCTGCCAGGGAGCGCGGCAGGTGATCGTGCACTTCTACAACTCCACGTCGATCCTGCAGCGCCGCGTGGTCTTCCGCGCCGACCGGGCCGCGGTGCAGGCGATCGCGACCGACGGCGCCCGCAAGTGCGTCGAGGAGGCCGCCAAACATCCCGGCACCCGCTGGCGGTTCGAGTATTCGCCGGAGTCCTACACCGGCACCGAGCTGGAGTACGCCAGGGATGTCTGCGACGCCGTCGGCGAGATCATCGCACCCACCCCCGACAACCCGATCATCTTCAACCTGCCCGCCACCGTGGAGATGGCCACGCCCAACGTCTACGCCGACTCCATCGAGTGGATGAGCCGCAACCTGGCGCGCCGCGACTCGGTCATCTTGAGCCTGCACCCGCACAACGACCGCGGAACGGCCGTCGCCGCGGCGGAGCTGGGGTATCAAGCCGGCGCCGACCGGATCGAGGGCTGCCTGTTCGGCAACGGCGAGCGCACCGGCAACGTGTGCCTGGTGACGCTGGGTCTCAACCTGTTCTCCCGCGGCGTGGACCCCCAGATCGACTTCTCCAACATCGACGAGGTGCGCCGCACCGTCGAGTACTGCAACCAGCTGGGCGTGCCCGAGCGTCATCCCTACGGCGGCGACCTGGTCTACACCGCGTTCTCCGGCAGCCACCAGGACGCCATCAACAAGGGCCTGGACCAGATGAAGGTCGACGCCGACGAG
>NZ_JBYCLG010000040.1:0-4845 GCF_057473785.1 Mycobacterium sp. TH-M103 | reverse complement strand
AGAGGACGCTGCAGCTCGTCAACGGCGTGGCGGCCCGAGTTCCGTTCGCGCACGTGACGATCACCGCGGAGACGCTGCGCAAGGCGACGCTCACCGTGGCGCGCAACGCCGGTGAATGGCTGCTGCATTTTCTGCAGGGCGCCGTCGGCGGCCTCGCGGGCGCGATCGCCTCGGCCATCGTCTTCCTGTACGTGTTCGTCGCGCTGCTGGTCCACCGCGAGAAGATGCGGACGCTGATCTCCCGGCTCAACCCGCTCGGCGAGGAAGTCACCGACCTGTACCTGCAGAATGCGGGCGCGATGGTGCGCGGCACCGTCAGTGGCCAGTTCGTCATCGCACTGTGCCAGGGCGTCGCCGGGGCGGCATCGATCTACGTCGGCGGATTCCACCACGGCTTCTTCGTTTTCGCGATCGTGCTGACCGCGTTGTCGATCATCCCGCTGGGCGGGGGCATCGTGACGATCCCGTTCGGCGTCGCGATGATGTTCTTCGGCCACGTCATCGGTGGCGCGTTCGTGGTGCTCTGGCATCTGGTGGTGGTGACGAACATCGACAACTTCCTGCGTCCGGTCCTGGTGCCCCGCGACGCGCGCCTGAACCCCGCACTCATGTTGCTCGCGGTGTTCTCCGGGATCGCCATGTTCGGTCCCTGGGGGATCGTCATCGGCCCGGTCCTGATGATCCTGATCACCACCACCCTCGACGTCTACCTCGCGGTGTACGAGGAGGCCGGGCAGGGGGCGCCGCCGGCCACGGAACCTAAGTCAGTCGCCGAGTGAGGAACTCGACCACCCTTTTGCGGGCCTCGTAGGCGGGCTGGCCGTCGACCTCGCGCACCTCGTCGGTGAGAACGGAATGCGCCATCTTGCCGAAACCGTGCGCGTTGCCCCGGCCGGAGTCGATCTCGATCACCTCGAACGCGTCGCCGAGGCGCTCCTTGAGCGCGGTGAACCGATCACGCGGGGACATCTTGTCCTCGCTGAACCGCAATCCCATCGCGCACAGGCCGTCGTTGGCGCAGCGGTCGGCCACGGTGGCCAGTTCGGCCGCGCTGAGCCCGGGGTCGCGTCGCTGCGCTGCGGTCATCGGGAACGGGACGGACGGCTGGCTGAGCACCGGCGCCAGCACGCTGTCGTCGACCGCGGCGGCCAGCGCGAAGCCACCGGTGAAGCACTGGCCGATCACGCCGACGCCCTTGCCCGGCGTCGAGGCGTTGAGGTCGCGGGCCAGCGCCCGCAGAAACAACGAGACCGGCCGCTGCTTGTCGGTCGCGAACGCCGCGAATTCCCGCGCCACACAAGCGCGGGCGATGGCGCCGGCGATGTAGCCGGCGGTCTTCCGCTTGCCCGGCTCGCCGAACAGCGAGGGGATGGCCACGGTGAAGCCCCGATCCACCAGGTGATTGCCGAGCCCCAGCACGCCGGGGTGAATTCCCGGCATCTCCGGGATCAGCACCACCCCGGGACCGCTGCCCTTGCGGTACACGTCATGGGTGTAGTCGCCACCGGTGAACGGGGCCACCGACCATCCGGACAGGTCTGCTTCGGGTGCGGTCACGTGATCCCCTCGCCCCTTCTAGTTCCCGTGTTTTTGCGGGCCCGGCAGCGGCGGCTGGGACTGCGTCGCCGACGCCAGCGTACGGAACTGGTCGGTGCCGCCGGCGCCGGTGATCGCGATCTGGGTGGCACCGGCCGGGCCGGCCAGCCTGGTCGTCCAGATCGGCTCGGCGTCCGCGCCGCTCTGACCGCTGCCGCGATAGACGACCCAGTTGGTGCCGGAGACGTCGACCGAACCGGTCGGGTAAGCCTCGGCATGGATGGAGGCGACCAGCCGGGTCTCGTCGGCGTCGCTCTGGGTCAGCCTCATGTACATCCCGGTGGGGCTGATGTAACCCACGGTGGAGGTGAGTGCGTTGCTCCGCCGACCGGTCGCGGGGTCGGTCCGACCGTTCGGGATGTCACCGCGACCGCCGGAGTTGGGCTGCCAGCCCGCCGGCAGATGCGGTTGGCGAATGGGAAAGCCCAGCGTCTGGGCGTCCGAGCGCAGGGCCGCCGTCGCGTCGTAGGACGGGATCGTCCCCTTGTTGGTCCCGGTGAGCTGGAACGAACACATCCCGACCACGCCCGCCAGCAGGATGCACCCCAGCACCAGCGGCATCAGCGACCAGAACATGTCGCGACCGTCCTGCAGCAGCCGCGGCTTGGCCGGCCGGGCAGCGGGCCCGGGCTCGCCGGCCAACTCGGCGCCCGCCTGCGGTTTCTCGGTCACCCCTGCAGTATTCCAGCCGGCCGGCGCCAGCCACAGCCCAGCTCCAGCGGACGGGCGTGCTTCTGTAACAATCAGCAGCTATGACAGTTGAGGGCGACCGACCGTCGGAACCCGGGCGCCGCGGCCCGACGCACCCGCGCTCGCGCGGGGAAGCCCCGGACCGCAACCTGGCGCTCGAGCTCGTGCGGGTCACCGAGGCCGGCGCCATGGCCGCCGGGCGCTGGGTGGGCCGCGGCGACAAGGAGGGCGGCGACGGGGCGGCCGTCGACGCGATGCGCGAACTGGTCAACTCGGTGTCGATGCGCGGCGTGGTCGTCATCGGCGAGGGCGAGAAGGACGACGCGCCGATGCTCTACAACGGCGAGGAGGTCGGCAACGGCGACGGCCCGGAGTGCGACTTCGCCGTCGACCCGATCGACGGCACGACGCTGATGAGCAAGGGCATGCCCAACGCGATCTCGGTGCTGGCCGTGGCCGAGCGCGGGGCGATGTTCGACCCGTCGGCGGTCTACTACATGAACAAGATCGCCGTCGGGCCCGAGGCGGTGCACGTGCTCGACATCACCGCGCCGATCGCCGAGAACATCCGGGCGGTGGCCAAGGTCAAACACCTGTCGGTGCGCGACATGACGGTGTGCATCCTGGACCGGCCCCGGCACGCGCAGCTGATCGAGGACGTCCGGGCCACCGGCGCGCGCATCCGGCTGATCACCGACGGCGACGTCGCCGGCGCCATCTCGGCGTGCCGGTACCAGTCGGGTACCGACATGCTGGCCGGCATCGGCGGGACCCCGGAGGGCATCATCGCCGCCGCGGCGATCCGCTGCATGGGCGGCGCCATCCAAGCGCAGCTGGCGCCGGTGGATGACGCGGAACGCCGCAAGGCGCTCGACGCCGGCTACGACCTCGACCAGGTGCTGACCACCGAGGACCTGGTGTCCGGGGAGAACGTCTTCTTCTGCGCCACCGGCGTCACCGACGGCGACCTGCTCAAGGGGGTGCGGTACTACCCCGGCGGCTGCACCACCCAGTCGATCGTGATGCGGTCGAAGTCGGGCACCGTACGCATGATCGAGGCCTACCACCGGCTTTCGAAGCTCAACGAGTACTCCGCCATCGACTTCACCGGCGACAGTTCCGCCGCCTATCCCCTACCGTAATCCGACACCACCAGCGAGGACGTTCACCAATGGCCGCTGACGGCTCCGAAAGCACCGAGTACCGCATCGAGCACGACACCATGGGCGAGGTCCGGGTGCCCGCAAAAGCGTTGTGGCGCGCCCAAACTCAACGCGCGGTGGAGAACTTCCCGATCTCGGGCCGCGGCCTGGAGCGCACCCAGATCCGGGCGCTGGGCCTGCTCAAGGGCGCCTGCGCCCAGGTGAACAAGGACCTCGGGCTGCTGGCCCCGGAGAAGGCCGACGCGATCATGGCCGCGGCGGCCGAGATCGCCGACGGCCAGCACGACGACCAGTTCCCGATCGACGTCTTCCAGACGGGTTCGGGCACCAGCTCCAACATGAACACCAACGAGGTGATCGCCTCCATCGCCGCACGCAACGGCGTCACGGTGCACCCCAACGACGACGTCAACATGTCGCAGTCCTCCAACGACACCTTCCCCACCGCCACCCACATCGCGGCCACCGAGGCCGCGGTGAGTCACCTGATCCCCGCGCTGGAGGTGCTGCAGGGCGCGTTGGCCGCCAAGGCCGACGAGTGGCAGACGGTGGTCAAGTCGGGCCGCACCCACCTGATGGACGCGGTCCCGGTGACCCTGGGCCAGGAGTTCAGCGGGTACGCCCGCCAGGTCGAGGCCGGCATCGAGCGGGTGCGCGCCACCCTGCCCCGGCTCGGGGAGCTGGCCATCGGCGGCACCGCCGTCGGCACCGGCCTCAACGCCCCCGACGGCTTCGGCACCAAGGTCGTGGCGGTGCTGGTGGAGCGGACGGGCATCTCCCAGTTGCGCACCGCGGCAAACTCTTTCGAGGCCCAGGCCGCCCGCGACGGATTGGTCGAGGCCTCCGGTGCGCTGCGCACCATCGCGGTGTCGCTGACCAAGATCGCCAACGACGTGCGCTGGATGGGGTCGGGTCCGCTGACCGGGCTGGCCGAAATCCAGCTGCCGGACCTGCAGCCCGGCAGTTCGATCATGCCGGGCAAGGTCAATCCGGTTCTGCCGGAAGCGGTTACCCAGGTCGCAGCGCAGGTGATCGGCAACGACGCCGCGATCGCCTGGGGCGGAGCGAATGGCGCCTTCGAGCTCAACGTCTACATCCCGATGATGGCCCGCAACATCCTGGAGTCCTTCAAGCTGCTGACCAACGTGTCGACGCTGTTCGCCGAACGCTGCATCGTCGGGCTGAAGGCCAACGTCGAGCACCTGCGCGAGCTGGCCGAGTCTTCCCCGTCGATCGTGACGCCGCTGAACTCGGCCATCGGCTACGAGGAGGCCGCGGCGGTGGCCAAACAGGCGCTCAAGGAACGCAAGACCATTCGGCAGACCGTCATCGACCGCGGGCTGATCGGCGACAAGCTCTCGATCGAGGAGCTGGACCGCCGCCTCGACGTGTTGGC
>NZ_JBYCLG010000039.1:0-2820 GCF_057473785.1 Mycobacterium sp. TH-M103 | reverse complement strand
TGCGCACGGTCAGGTCGAAGCTGGCGTGGCTGCCCAGCGCCGTGAGCATGTGGTCGTAGAACGGGACACCGGTGTCGACGTGGACCTGACCCGTGCCGTCGAGGTCCAGTTCGATGACGATGTCGGACTCGCGGGTGCGACGCTCGATGCGCGCGCGGCGGGTTACGGTCGCGGTCACGGTGCTCCTACGGGGGTGACGGAGGCCAGTTCGGTGGCGGCGAGGTGGGCGCTGGCCCGCAGAAACGCGTCGTTCTCCTCGGCCAGGCCCGTGGTGGCGCGCAGGTAGCCGGGGATGCCGACGTCGCGGATCAGCACGCCGGCGTCCAGGTAGCGTTGCCAGGCGGCCGGTGCGTCGGCGAACTCCCCGAACAACACGAAGTTCGCATCGCTCGGGATGACGCGGAAACCCATGTCGCGCAGCGATTTCGTGACCCGTTCCCGCTCGGCGATCAGCGCGGCGACGCTGCCCAGGGTGTCGTCGGCGTGCCGCAGCGCGGCCCGCGCCGCCGCCTGGGTGACCGAGGAGAGGTGGTAGGGCAAGCGCACCAGCAGCAGCGCGTCGATCAGCGCCGGTGTGGCGACCAGGTAGCCGAGCCTGCCGCCGGCAAAGGCGAACGCCTTGCTCATGGTGCGGGTGACGGCCAGTCGCGTCGGGTACTCCCCGACCAGCGTCACCGAGCTGGGCTGCGCGGAGAATTCGCCGTAGGCCTCGTCGACGATCAGGATGCCCGGCACCACGTCGAGCAGCCTCCGCAGGTCGGGCAGCGAGATGCTCTGTCCCGAAGGGTTGTTGGGGCTGGCGACGAACACCACGTCGGGCTTGTTCTCGACGATGGCGGTGACCGCGGCGTCGACGTCGAGGCTGAAGTCGTCGGCGCGGGCGGCCTCGATCCATTCGGTCTGGGTGCCGTCGGCGATGATCGGGTGCATCGAGTAGGACGGGACGAACCCGATCGCGGAGCGCCCCGGCCCGCCGAAAGCCTGCAGCAGCTGTTGCAGGATCTCGTTGGAACCATTTGCCGCCCAGACATTTTCGACACCCACCCGGGTGCCGGTCTGGGCGCTGAGGTAGTCGGCCAGATCGCGGCGCAGGGCCACCGCGTCGCGGTCGGGGTAGCGGTGCAGTTCCGCCGCCGCCGCACCCACCGAACGCGTCACGTCCTCGACGAGCGCCGCGGTGGGCGGGTGCGGGTTCTCGTTGGTGTTGAGCCGGACCGGGACCTCCAATTGCGGTGCCCCGTAGGGGGATTTGCCCCGCAGGTCCGCACGCAGCGGCAGGTCCTCGAGCGTCGGCCGCTCGGGCGTGTTCATCGTTCGAACCTCCGCCGCACCGCCACGCCGTGGGCGGGCAGGTCCTCGGACTTGGCCAGCGTGATCACGTGCCCGGACACGTCCTTGAGGGCCGCCTCGGTGTAGTCGACGACGTGGATGCCGCGCAGGAAGGTCTGCACCGACAGGCCGCTGGAATGGCGGGCGCTGCCCGCCGTCGGCAGCACGTGGTTGGATCCCGCGCAGTAGTCACCGAGGCTCACCGGCGCGTACGGGCCCACGAAAATGGCACCGGCCGAACGGATCCGGCCGGCCACCCGCGCCGCGTCGGCGGTCTGGATCTCCAGGTGCTCGGCGGCGTAGGCGTTGACGACGTCGACCCCGGCGTCCAGGTCGTCGACCAGGATGATCGCCGACTGAGGCCCGCCGAGTGCGGTGGACACCCGTTGGCGGTGCACGGTGGTCCGCAGTTGGTCGGCCAGTTCGGCGTCGGTGGCATCGGCCAGGTCGGTGCTGGGGGTGACCAGCACGCTGGCGGCCATCTCGTCGTGTTCGGCCTGGCTGATCAGGTCGGCGGCCACGTGCGCCGGGTCGGCGGTGTGGTCGGCGAGGATGGCGATCTCGGTCGGCCCGGCCTCGGCGTCGATGCCCACCTGCGAGCGGCAGAGCCGCTTGGCGGCGGTGACGTAGATGTTGCCGGGCCCGGTGATCATGTCCACCGGCGCCAGTTCTGACCCGTCGGTGTCGGTGCCGCCGTAGGCCAGCAGCGCCACCGCCTGCGCGCCGCCCACGGCCCACACCTCGCCGACGCCCAGCAGCGCGGCCGCAGCCAGGATCGTCGGGTGCGGCAGGCCGTCGAACCCGGCCTGTGAGCGGGCCTGCGGCGGGCTGGCCACCACCAGCGAGGCGACGCCGGCGGCCTGCGCGGGCACCACGTTCATCACCACGCTCGACGGGTACACCGCGTTGCCGCCGGGCACATACAGGCCCACCCGCTCGACCGGGACCCACCGCTCGGTGACCGTCGCGCCCGGCCCCAGCGTGGTGGTCACGTCGGGGCGACGCTGCTCGGCGTGCACCGCGCGGGTGCGCTCGATCATCACCTGCAGCGCGTCGCGCACCTCGGCGTCCAGGCCGGCCAGGGCCGCATCCAGCGCGGTCTTCGGGACCCGCACGGCCGTGGGCCGCACGCGGTCGAACGATGCTCCGTATTCCAGCGCCGCCTGCGCGCCGCGCTCGGCGACGGCCTGCACGATCGGACGCACCGTCGGAAGGACGGTCTCCACGTCGGCGCCGCCGCGCGGCAACGCCGCCCGCAGCCGGGCAGCCGTCAACTCCGCGCCCCGCAGGTCGATGCGGGCGATCACGGGCGTCGGCGTGGCAGTCACAGCGTCCATTGTCCCAGAGCAACTCAAGTCGTTATCCGGCCGGTACAGTGCCGGTGAACACCCGCTTTGGAAAGGGAGCCGCAATGTCCGCAAAGGATCATCCCAACAACGCGCCGGGCGTCCCGATGGTGTTCCCGCCCTGGTTCGAGCGCTTCCAGATCAA
>NZ_JBYCLG010000038.1:0-3460 GCF_057473785.1 Mycobacterium sp. TH-M103 | reverse complement strand
CTCGAGCGCCAGGATGACCTTGATGACGCCCGCGATCCCCGCGGCCGCCTCCAGGTGCCCGATATTGGTCTTCACCGACCCGATCAACAGCGGCCGGTCCGCGTCGCGCCCCTCGCCGAACACCGCGCCGGCGGCCTGGACCTCGATCGGGTCGCCGAGCGATGTCCCGGTGCCGTGTGCCTCCAGGTACCCGACGTCCCCGGGTGCGATGCCGGCCCGCCGCAGCGCTTGGGCGATAACCCGCTGCTGCGCAATGCCGTTGGGCACCGTCAGACCACCCGACGCGCCGTCCTGGTTGATCGCGCTGCCCCGGATCACGGCCCGGATCCGGTCGCCGTCGCGGAGCGCGTCCTCGAGCCGCTTGACCACGATGACACCGCAACCCTCGCCGCGCACGTAGCCGTCCGCGGCCGCGTCGAACGTCTTGCACTTACCGTCGGGCGCGAGCATGTGCGCGTGGGAGAAGGTGATCATGGTCGCCGGGGTGAGCAGGACATTCGCGCCGCCGGCCAGCGCGAGGTCGCATTCCCCCAAAAGCAGCGCCTGGCACGCCTGATGGATCGCCACCAGCGACGAGCTGCACGCCGTGTCGACGGCCACCGACGGCCCCTGCAGCCCCAGCCGATGGCTGATCCGGCCCGCTGCCGCGGCATTCGACGTCCCGATCGCCATGTAGGCCTCGATCTCGGGATAGGTCAGCTCGCCGGATGCCATCCCCAGGTAATCATGGGTGGCCAAGCCGACGAAGACACCGGTGTCGGTGTCCGCCAAGGCCGTTGGTGCGATGCCCGCATGCTCGACCGCGCGCCACGCCGTCTCCAGCAGGAGCCGGTGCTGCGGGTCCAGCAACCTGACCTCGCGCGCCGACATCCCGAAAAACGGAGCGTCGAACCCCGTTACGTCGTCGACAAAACCCGCCCGGCGGGTCGCGATCTTGCCGGGGGCGTCGGGATCCGGGTCGAAGAACTCGTCGGCATCCCACCGATCGGAGGGCACCTCGGACACCGCATCCCGGCCTTCGGCCAGCACCTGCCAGAATTCGTCCGCGTCCGCGGCGCCCGGAAAGCGGGCCGCGTAGCCGACGATCGCAAAGCCCGATGCGCGCTCAATCGGGTCTTCGGCGGATGTCATGCGGTTGTCCTAACTGTCTCGATCGGGAGCTTCGCTGCTCGCCGGCGCCCGCGGCGCCGGAACCGTGGTCGTTCCCAAACGGGTCCCGAGCTGCTCACTGCGCCCACCCTAGACCGGACCTGGCGGAACTCCCCCGGCAAAATGCCCCCAGACACCATTGTGGGGCAATGTACACATGCACCGCCGGGTCGCGCAGCCGAACCACCTCCGTGCGCAAGTATGACAAGCCCGTGCGCGTCGCGGTGCGGCATTGCGCCGGGCCGGTGCCGCGCCACAACCGCCCGCCGAACCCGCCCGGCCGGGGCGGGGGTATCCACCCATACCGCCGACGGTGCCCGCCTCAGGGGTTATCTTGGTCTCGCGACCAGCGCGGCCCGGCAGCCGCCTTGGAACACGCTGAAAACCGGGGAGAACGTATTGCAAATCGGGCAAATAACGATCGGCTCACTCGACGATTGGAGGCCGACCCCAGGCACGGTCATCTCCTGGCACCCGACCGCCGCGGCTGCCGAAAAGGCCCGGCAGGCCCCGGTCAGCTCCGTGCCGGTCAGCTACATGCAGGGCCAGCATCTTCGCAATTATCACGAGCGGACGGTCGCGGGCCTGGGCTTCTCGCGGCAGATCATCGGCACCTGCGACGTTCCCGGTCGCTGTGACGTCGCGGCCATGGACCGCGCCCTCAACGCCTACCTGCGTCGGCATGACACGTTCCGCAGCTGGTTCGACCACGTCGGTGACGGAAACTTCGTACGGCACGCCATCAGCGACCCCGCGGACATCGAGTTCGTGCCGATCGACCACGGCAGAATGACGGTCGACGAAATACGCGCCCATCTCGTGGCCATACCGGATCCGCTGGAGTGGGGCTGCTGGACCTTCGGGATCGTGCAGAGCGAAGACCATTTCACTTTCTTCGCCGCCATGGACCACGTCCACGGGGACGCGACCTTGATCGGCACGACGATGCTCGAGGCCAACGGGATGTATACGGCGTTGAGCGAGGGCGGCGAGGGCCTGACGCTTCCCGATGCCGGCAGCTTCGACGAATTCTGCGCCCGCGAGCGCCAGTACACGTCGAAGTTGACCGTGGATTCGCCTCAGGTACGCGCGTGGATCGACTTCGCCGAGAACAACAACGGTGGCTTTCCCGAATTCCCACTGCCGCTGGGTAACCCGCTGGAGCCCGGCGGCAGTGACATGGTCTCCGAACTGCTGATGGACGCGGAGCAGACGGAGCGGTTCGAATCGGCCTGCGCGGCGGTCGGCGCGCGCTTCGTCGGCGGTTTGTTCGCGTGCATAGCCCTGGTGGAGCACGAGTTCACCGGTGCTCTGACCTACTACGGCCTCACCCCCAGGGATACACGCAGAACCACGGACAACTTCATGACACAGGGCTGGTTCACCGGCCTGGTGCCGATCACCGTGCCGATCGCCGCGGCCTCTTTCAGCGACGCCGCCTGGGCGGCGCAGGCGTCTTTCGATTCGGGCCAGCACCTGGCGAAGGTTCCGTACTACCGCGTGCTGGAACTGGCGCCGTGGCTGAGCTGGCCACAGCCGAACTTCCCGGTGACGAACTTCTTGCACGGCGGCGCGGCGCCGCTCAACGCCGTCCTCGCGGCAGCCGACCTGGGTTACGCGAACAACATAGGGATCTACTCCGACGCCCGGTTCTCCTATCAGCTGACCATCTACATATTTCGCTACGGGGCGGGTACGGCGATGGCGATCATGTACCCCGACAACCCGGTGGCCGAAAAATCGGTTGTCCGCTATCTGGAAGCGATGAAGTCCGTGTGCACGCGGGTCGCCGGCCGCGGGCACTGGGGGCGCGTTGCCTAGCTCGAAGTACTTCGAGGGCTCGCGTGGGAGAGCGTCGGCGCGGGTCGCCGGCGAGCGCCCACGGCCGCGCCGGCCGGGGTTGAGGACGACATGCGCCGGCTAGCGGATTTCGTGGTGCGGTGGCCCTGGGCGGTGATCGGGATCTGGCTCGCGATCGCGGCCGCCCTGCCGCTGGCACTGCCGTCCTTGGGCGAGATGGCCCAGAAGCATCCGCTTACCATTCTGCCCAGCGATGCACCGTCGAGCGTCACCGCCAAGAAGATGACCGAGGCGTTTCACGAATCGGGCTCCGACGACCTGCTGCTGGTCGTCCTGATTGACGACAAGGGACTCGGCCCCGCCGACGAAGCCGCCTACCGCAAACTGGTGGACGCGCTGCGCCAGGACCCGCGCGATGTCCTGATGCTGCAGGATTTCGTCAGCACGCCGCCCCTACGTCCGGTCCTCACCAGCAAAGACCACAAAGCCTGGGTGCTGCCGGTCGGCGTGG
>NZ_JBYCLG010000037.1:0-2716 GCF_057473785.1 Mycobacterium sp. TH-M103 | reverse complement strand
CATCTGCGGCGGCTACCCGTGATCGCACGGGTGTCCTGAAACCCGACGGCTCTGCGAAGCCGACAAAGTCTTGCTCCCTAGCCGATGGGGCCACGCTCGCGAGCTGGCCCCATCGGCTGAGCAATTTCTGCCATCGGGGACCGCGGGGACCTAGGGCGGGCGCCGGATCCGAGTTATGGTTCTGCGCAACTCGACCGCAAGAGGAGCCCGATGGCCAAGCTCAGGTTCGGATACTTCATCGCCCCGTTCCACCGCGCAGGAACCAATCCGACGCTTGCCCTGCAGCGAGACCTGCAGTTCATCGAACATCTCGACGCCCTCGGCTTCGACGAGGTCTGGCTGGGCGAGCACCACTCGGCGGGCAGCGAGATCATCAGCTCGCCGGAGATCTTCATCGCCGCCGCCGCCGAACGCGCCAAGCGGATCCGGTTCGGCACCGGGGTGATCTCGCTCGCCTACCACAACCCGCTCTGGGTCGCCGACCGGCTGATGCTGCTCGATCACCTCACCCACGGTCGCGTGATCGGCGGGGTGGGTCCGGGTTCCCTGCCCACCGACTCCGCGATGATCGGCCTGACCCCCACCGACACCCGCGAGCTGCTCGAGACCAATCTCGACATCGTCGTGCGCCTGCTGGCGGGCGAAACCGTGTCCGCGAAGACCGCCACGCACCAACTGTTCGACGCGCGGCTGCAGCTCGCCCCGTACTGCGACGGCGGGATCCCGCTGTCGGTCGCGGCGGTCGCCTCGCCGACGGGGGCACGGTTGGCCGGCAAGCACGGCATCGGCCTGCTGTCGATCGGGGCGACGCTGATCGTCGAGGGCTTCGACGCGCTCGCCTACCACTGGGGCATCGTCGAAGAGCGCGCGGCCGCCTTCGGCACGCAGGTGGACCGCAAGAACTGGAGCCTGGTCGGGCTGTTCCATCTCGCCGAGACGGACAAGCAGGCGCGCGAAGAGGTTAAGTTCGGCATCGAGCCGTGGTTCCGCTACTTCCAGAAGGTGGCCGCCTTCCCGCAGATGACCATGCCGGGGGAGCAGCTCGACGAGATGATCGACGTCATCAACGACAACGGGGCGGGTGTGATCGGCACCCCGGAGCGGGCGCGGGTCCAGGTGCAGCGGCTCTGGGATCAGTCCGGCGGGTTCGGCTGCATGCTGCAGATGGGCCACGAGTGGGCCAACCCGGCGGCGACCAAGCGGTCCGCCGAGCTGTTCGCCGCCGAGGTGATGCCGCACTTCCAGGGGCAATCGCAACCGACCCTGGATGCCGCCGCACGCGCCGGTCAGGTGCGCGACGACCTCGCGCAGACCCAGCTGCAGGCCGTCGAGCACATGACGAAGAAGTATCAGGACGAGATCACGTCGTCGTAGCGGCGCGGATGCCGAACCAGGTGTCCAGCGTGGCGCGCAGCTCGCGCAGTTCGTCGCCGCCGGGCGCAGCGGCCGAGGACGCCCACGCCACGTAACCGTCGGGGCGCACCAGCACGGCCGTCGCGGCGACGTCGCCCACCGGCCGGCCGGCGGCGACGGTGAGCTGACCCGCGCCGTCAATCGTGGCGTCTGCCACCACCGCGCCCGCGGTCAGATCGATCAGCAACGGCCGTCCGTCGCGGGCCAGCTCGGCCACGCGGCGGATCCCTCCGGCACCCGCGACGGCGAAGTCGGGCACCCAGCGCCCCACCAGCGGATGCGCCTCGGGGCCTGCGGCGTAACGGTTTTCGGCTCCCGACACCAGCTCGCCGAGCCGACGGACGACCGCGGGGTCGGTGAGGAGTTCGGAGAAGAGCCGCCGCAGGGCGGTGACCTCGGGTCCCGGACGCACCAGCGTCAGCTGCGCGCGACTGTGCATGATGACCCGTTCGGCGGCCGGCCGGCGCTCCGCCTCGTAGCTGGCGAGCACCGTGGGCGCGACGCGCCGGTGCAACACGCCCGCCAGCTTCCAGCCCAGGTTCACCGCGTCCTGCAAACCCAGGTTGAGTCCGGGCCCGCCCATGGGGGAGTGCACGTGAGCGGCATCGCCCACCAGGATCACCCGGCCCCGCTGGTAGTGCGAGGCGATCCGCGAGTTGATGCCGGAAAAGCGGCGCAGGTCCAGCGGCTCGTCGGACGAAGGCGACACCGGCCGCAACGGAAGGTCGGCGCCGATGACGCGCTTGGCCGCGGCTTCCAGTTCGGCCAGGCTCATCGCCGGGCCGTCGTCGCCGCTGTCGTCGTGGGGATCCTCGCGGGCCGAGCCGTCCAGCTCGAACACGATCACCGCCGCCCGGCCCCCGAGCGCGCCGAAGGCGAACACGCCGCGCTCGACCCGGTGGAACTGCAGCGGCGGGACGCGCCCGAACCCGGGGATGTCGAGCACACCGGTGACCGGGTCGACCCACTCCTCGGGCGGCAGCACGTCGAAGCCCATCCGGACGGTGACGTCGTAGGCCGACATGCCGGGAAAGTCGATGCCGGCCAGCCTGCGGGTGGGGCTGGTGCCGCCGTCGGCGCCGACAAGGTATCCGGCCCGCAGCTCGTAGGCGCCCTCGGGGCCGTCGACGTGCACCGTGACGCCGTCGCCGTCGTGGTCGAAGCCAGCCAGCGCGTGACCCCAGCGGATGTCGACGCCATGTCCGCGGGCCCGCTCGGCAAGCACCTGCACGAGCCTGGGCTGCTGCACGGGGAGCAGGAAGACCTGCGAATCCGGCACCTGCGTCAGATCCAGCGGGAAGGC
>NZ_JBYCLG010000036.1:0-5284 GCF_057473785.1 Mycobacterium sp. TH-M103 | reverse complement strand
GACGCCGCCGGGTTCGTGGTCAGCCTGGAGCTGCGGCACAGCGCCGTGACCGAGCGCGCCGACGTGGTGTTCCCGGTCGCGCCGACGACGCAGAAGGTCGGGGCCTTCGTCAACTGGGAGGGCCGGTACCGCCCGTTCGAACCGGCGCTGCACGGCACGACAAAGCAGGCCGCCCAGTCCGACCACCAGGTGCTCGACGCGCTGGCCGACGAGATGGGCATCTACCTGGGGCTCTCGACCGCCGACGCGGCGCGCGCGGAACTGGCGAGGCTGGGCACCTGGGACGGCAACTGGGCCGCCGGGCCCGACGTCGCCGCGCCGACCGGGCCCGGTGAGCAGCCGGACAAAGGCCAGGCGGTGCTGACCGGCTGGCGGATGCTGCTGGACGCCGGCCGGATGCAGGACGGCGAACCGCACCTGGCCGGGACCGCGCGCACACCCGTGGCGCGGCTGTCGGCCGGCACGGCGGCCGAGATCGGCGCCGCCGACGGCGACGAGGTCACGGTCAGCACACCGCGCGGCTCGATCACCCTGCCGCTGAGCGTCACGGACATGCCCGACCGGGTGGTGTGGCTCCCGCTGAACTCGCCGGGTTCGGCGGTACACCGGGAGCTGGGCGTGACCATGGGGAGCACGGTGAACATCGGAGTGGGCAAATGACCGGCTTGAGCGCCTTCGGACACGACACGTGGTGGCTGGTGCTGGGCAAGGCGCTGGCCATCTTCGTGTTCCTCATGCTCAACGTGCTGGTCGCGATCCTGTTGGAGCGCAAGATTCTCGGCTGGATGCAGCTGCGGCCCGGCCCCAACCGGGTGGGTCCGTGGGGCGCCCTGCAGAGCCTGGCCGACGGGATCAAGCTGGCGCTCAAGGAGAGCATCACCCCCAAGGGCGTCGACTGGTTCGTGTACATGGCGGCGCCGGTCATCTCGACGATCCCGGCGTTCACCGCCTTCGCGTTCATCCCGTTCGGCCCGGTGGTGTCGGTGTTCGGCCACCGGACGCCGCTGCAGCTGACCGACCTTCCGGTCGCGGTGCTGTTCATCCTCGGGCTCTCGGCGATCGGGGTGTACGGAATCGTGCTGGGCGGCTGGGCGTCCGGGTCCACCTACCCGCTGCTGGGCGGGGTGCGTTCCACCGCCCAGGTCATCTCCTACGAGGTCGCGATGGGGCTGTCGTTCGCGGCGGTGTTCCTCTACGCCGGCTCGATGTCGACGTCGCAGATCGTCGCCTCCCAGAACCGGGTCTGGTACGTGTTCCTGCTGCTGCCGTCGTTCATCATCTACCTCATCTCGATGGTCGGCGAAACCAACCGTGCGCCCTTCGATCTGCCCGAGGCCGAGGGTGAGCTGGTCGCGGGGTTCCACACCGAGTACTCGTCGCTGAAGTTCGCGATGTTCATGCTGGCCGAGTACGTGAACATGATGACGGTCTCCTCGCTCGCCACGGCCCTGTTCTTCGGCGGGTGGCATGCGCCGTGGCCGCTGAACATGTGGGCCGGTGCCGACACCGGCTGGTGGCCGGTGCTCTGGTTCACCGCCAAGATGTGGACCTTCCTGTTCATCTATATGTGGCTGCGCGCCAGCCTGCCCCGCCTGCGCTACGACCAGTTCATGGCGCTGGGCTGGAAGCTGCTGATCCCGGCATCGCTGGTGTGGGTCCTGATCGCGGCGGTCATCCGCACGCTGCGCAACCAGGGTTACCCGTACTGGACGCCGCTGCTGGTCGTCAGCAGCATCGTGGTGGCCGCGGTGCTGGTACTGCTGTTGCGGAAACCGTTCGCCAATCCCGGTGTCCGCGCGATGGAACGGGAAATGCGCCGCCGCGAGAAGGGTCGCGGCGCCGCGGCCCTCGAGCCGGCGTTCCCGGTGCCGCCGCTGCCGATGAAGGCCCTGACGACCCCGATCGGTGCGAGCAAGGAGAAAGCGCATGGCTAAGTTGCTGGACGCCGTGGCCGGATTCGGCGTGACGTTCGCCGCGATGTTCAAAAAGCGGGTGACCGAGGAGTATCCGGAGAAGCCGGGCCCGGTGGCGCCGCGCTACCACGGCCGTCACCAACTCAACCGCTACGCCGACGGCCTCGAGAAGTGCATCGGCTGCGAGCTGTGCGCGTGGGCCTGCCCGGCGGACGCCATCTACGTCGAAGGCGCGGACAACACCGAGGAGCAACGATTCTCCCCCGGTGAGCGCTACGGCCGTGTCTACCAGATCAACTATCTGCGCTGCATCGGCTGCGGCCTGTGCATCGAGGCCTGCCCCACCAGGGCGCTGACGATGACGAACAACTACGAGATGGCCGACGACAACCGCGCCGACCTCATCTACGAGAAGGACCGGCTGCTGGCCCCGCTGCTGTCCGACATGCTCGCGCCGCCACATCCCCGGACGCCGGGGGCCACCGACAAGGACTACTACCAGGGCAACGTGACCGCGCAGGGCCTGCGCGCACCCCAGACCGCCGGGGAACCGCGGTGATTGCGTCCGATGTCCACGTCCTGGCGGCCGACGCCATCGTCCGGACCTCCACCGGTGAGGCGGTGACGTTCTGGGTGCTGGGCGCGCTGGCGTTGATCGGCGCGCTCGGGGTGGTGCTGGCGGTCAACGCCGTCTACTCGGCCATGTTCCTGGCGATGACGATGATCATCCTGGCGGTGTTCTACATGGCCCAGGACGCGCTGTTCCTCGGCGTCGTGCAGGTCGTGGTCTACACCGGCGCGGTGATGATGCTGTTTTTGTTCGTGCTGATGCTGATCGGCGTGGACACCTCCGAGTCCTTGAAGGAGACGCTGCACGGACAGCGCGTCGCGGCCGTGGTGACCGGGGTCGGGTTCGGTGTCCTGATGGTCGCCGCCATCGGCAACGTGGCGACGGGCGGCTTCGCCGGGCTGCGCGGGGCCAACGCGAACGGCAACGTGGAAGGCCTGGCGGCGCTGATCTTCTCGCGTTACCTGTGGGCCTTCGAGTTGACCAGCGCGCTGCTGATCACCGCGGCCGTCGGGGCGATGGTGCTGGCGCACCGCGAGCGGTTCGAGAGGCGCAAGACCCAGCGGGAGCTCTCCGAGGAACGCTTCCGGCCGGGCGGGCATCCCACGCCGCTGCCCAACCCCGGCGTCTTCGCACGCCGCAACGCCGTCGACACGGCCGCGCTGCTGCCCGACGGCTCGTATTCGGAGATCTCGGTGTCGCCGATCCTGCACCGGCACACCGGCGAGGGCACCGAGATCCCCTCCCGGGAAGCGAGCCCGAGCCTGCCCCAGGGAGGTGCGTCGTGAATCCGGCCAACTACCTGTACCTTTCGGCCCTGCTGTTCACCATCGGGGCCTCGGGTGTGCTGCTGCGCCGCAACGCCATCGTGATGTTCATGTGCGTCGAGCTGATGCTCAACGCCGTCAACCTGGCTTTCGTCACCTTCGCCCGGATGCACGGCCACCTGGACGGGCAGATGATCGCGTTCTTCACGATGGTGGTGGCCGCCTGCGAGGTCGTGATCGGACTGGCCATCATCATGACGATTTTCCGTGCCCGCAAATCGGCGTCAGTCGACGACGCGAACCTACTCAAAGGCTGAGAACGCCACCGTGACAAATCTTTTGGGGACTCACTACACCTGGCTGCTGGTGGCCCTGCCGCTGGCGGGTGCCGCGATCCTGCTGTTCGGCGGTCGACGCACCGACGCGTGGGGCCACTGGCTGGGCTGCGCCGCGGCCCTCGCGTCGTTCGGCGTGGGCGCCACCCTGCTGGCCGACATGCTGGCCCGCGGCGCCGACGACCGCGCGATCCACCAGAAGCTGTACACCTGGATCCCGGTCAACCAGCTGCAGGTCGACCTCGGGCTGCAGATCGACCAGCTGTCCATGTGTTTCGTGCTGCTGATCAGCGGGGTCGGCTCGCTGATCCACATCTACTCGGTCGCCTACATGGCCGAGGATCCCGACCGCCGCCGCTTTTTCGGCTACCTCAACCTGTTCCTGGCCTCGATGCTGCTGCTGGTGGTCGCCGACAACTACGTGGTGCTCTACGTCGGCTGGGAGGGCGTCGGCCTGGCGTCCTACCTGCTGATCGGGTTCTGGTACCACAAGCCGACCGCGGCCACGGCGGCCAAGAAGGCGTTCGTGATGAACCGGGTCGGCGACGCCGGCCTCGCGCTGGGAATGTTCCTGATGTTCGGCACCTTCGGGACGCTGTCCTACGCGGGCGTCTTCGCCGCCGCGCCGGCCGCGGGCACGGGCGTGCTGAACGCGATGGGGTTGCTGTTGCTGCTGGGCGCTTGCGCCAAATCCGCGCAGGTCCCGCTGCAGGCCTGGTTGGGCGACGCGATGGAGGGCCCCACCCCCGTGTCGGCGCTGATCCACGCCGCCACCATGGTGACCGCCGGCGTGTACCTGATCGTGCGGTCCAACCCCCTGTACAACCTGGCGCCCGGGGCGCAGCTGGCGGTGGTCATCGTCGGTGCCGTCACGTTGATGCTGGGCGCGATCATCGGCTGCGCCAAGGACGACATCAAACGCGCCCTGGCCGCCTCGACGATGAGCCAGATCGGCTACATGGTGCTGGCCGCCGGCCTGGGCCCGGCCGGCTACGCATTCGCGATCATGCACCTGCTGACCCACGGGTTCTTCAAGGCGGGGCTGTTCCTCGGCTCCGGCGCGGTCATCCACGGGATGCACGAGGAGCAGGACATGCGCCGCTACGGCGGGCTGCGCGCCGCCCTGCCGATCACGTTCGTCACCTTCGGGCTCGCCTACCTGGCGATCATCGGCGTGCCGCCGTTCGCGGGCTTCTTCTCCAAGGACGCCATCGTCGAGGCGGCGCTGTCCTCCGGCGGGATCCGCGGCTACGTGCTGGGCGGCACCGCGCTGCTGGGCGCCGGGATCACCGCGTTCTACATGACGCGGGTGATGCTGATGACCTTCTTCGGCGAAAAGCGCTGGGCGCCGGGCGTTCACCCGCACGAGGCACCGGCGCTGATGACGTGGCCGATGATCCTGCTCGCCTTCGGCTCGGTGTTCTCCGGTGGCCTGCTGGCCATCGGCGGCACCCTGCAGCGCTGGCTCGAACCGGTCGTCGGCGCGCCCGAAGAGGTGACCCACGCCCTGCCCACCTGGGTCAGCACCGCGCTGGCGCTGACCGTCGTCGCCATCGGCATCGCGGTGGCCTACGCCAAGTACGGAAGGTTGCCGATCCCGCGGGTGGCCCCGCTGTCGGTCTCCCCGGCGACGACGGCCGCGCGCGCCGACCTCTACGGCGATGCCTTCAACGAGGAGGTGTTCATGCGCCCCGGCGCCCA
>NZ_JBYCLG010000035.1:0-8657 GCF_057473785.1 Mycobacterium sp. TH-M103 | reverse complement strand
GGCGCCGTAGGTCAGCACCACGGCCATCTGCAGCAGCGCCCGGATGTTGCCCCGGATGTGGGGTTCGGTGTTGTCGGTGAACGTCTCCGCGCAGTCGCCGCCCTGCAGCAGGAACGCCTCCCCCCTGGCGACCGCGGCCAGTTGTTCCTGCAACCGGACGATCTCCGACGGCACTGTCACCGGCGGCACGCTCTCCAGGACCGTGCGCATCGCCGTGGCCTGGTCGGCCGGCCAGCTGGGCTGCTGCGCGGCCGGCTTGGCCAGCGCGGCGTCCAGGCGGGCGCGCAGCTCGGTCGGCAGCGGCGGCAGCGACGGCAGCTGGTCGATCGGGATGTCGACGGTCCAGTTCATCGGTCCATCGTAACCGGCACCCGGCCCGGGCTGTTCGGGGCTGATCAGCAAGAACGCCGGTCGACCGGCCGCTCGGCGGCCGGCATTTCCGCCGCGGTGATCAGCCGGAAGCGACGCAGCTGATCGCGGGCGTCGACCAGCGCGTCGTGAGCGTCCCGCGACCGCGGCGGCAGCCGGGGGGACCCGCGGTCCTCCCAGAGCTGCCGCAGTTCCCGGGTGAAGCGGGGCAGCGCCCGCGGCAGCTCCGGCATGGTGCCCCACAACTGGCACAGCGCCACGTGGTCGTAGGCCCCGATCCAGGCCCACAGCTCGATCGGATCGTCGTCGACACCGGAGACACCGAAGAACTCCTCCAGGTCCTCGCGGATCCGCCTGCGCGACCGCCACAGCTGCGAGGACGGGGGCGGCAGCTTGGGCAGCACGTGCGCGCGCACCCAGCTGCCGGCGCGTTCGGGATCGAATTCGGTGGACACCGCGTAATACTCGCGACCGTCTTCGGCGACCACGCCGATCGAGATCAGCTCGATGCTGCGCCCGTCCTCGATGAATTCCGTGTCGTAGAAGTAGCGCACCGTAGAAAGCCTAGGCGCGCGGCCGCGGCGGGCTAGCGGCCCAGCAGGAGGGGCTCGGTGTTCTCGGGCGGCGGCGCGGGACGCACCTCGGTGTCGAGCCTGGCGTCGACGGTGCGTTCGTCGGGCAGGCGCGGGGTGCCGGCGATCGCGCACTGCAACGCCAGCTTGGCCCGCACGACGGGACGGCGCAGCGTCCGTTCCCGTTGCAGCGCCCGCCGCATCTTGTCCGGCCGGGTGGTGTAGCGCCACCGGGCCCACGGGGCGTGGGGGCGCGACAACCGGACCGCCCCGACCACGAGCAGCACGACGATGAACATGCCCAGCAGGCCCGTCCAGACCTTGCCCTTGAGCACCACGACCACGGCCAGGGGCAGCGTGAGCGCCATCGCGCCGGCGACCGCGAACCGCAGCGCCGTCGAATCCGTGCCCTGCCATAGCGGCATGAAGAACATCAACGGATGGAGTCCCATGATCAGCAGGCCGGCCACGCCCACCGCGGCGAACACCGCGTCCACCGACGTGCGCCCGTCTTCCGACCAGTACACATCGGAGAGGTGCAGGATCAACGCGTACTCGTCGAGTACCAACGCGGCCCCGACACCGAAAAATATCGCGGCGGAGGTGAATTCGGCTTCGGTGCCGTCCAGGGATATGGTGACCAGCGTCAGCCCGGACACCAGCACCAGCACCACCCCGAACGTCACGTGGTGAATGTGTACCCCCCCGATGTGGACGTTGCGCGGCTGCCACCATTTGGGCGGTCGCCCGGTCGCGGCACGCTGGCGGATGAACCGGACGAAGGTTCGCGTGACGAAAAACGTCAGGATGAAGGCCACCAGACAGCACAACAGCGGCAGCCGGCCGCCATCGTGGATGTCATGGGAGAACCAAGTCGTGATCCTCGACACGAACCACTGCAACACACCTGAAACCTACGCCTGCCTTGCCGCGCCCGGCGGGAGCCGCGCTGCGCCGGCCGCTGCCCGGCCCGCGCACCGATTAGGCTGTTCGGCGAGATGAGTAGATCGCAGACGCCCGGCGCGGGCTTCGCTGGCAGAAGTGGGCTCGGACGGGCGCTGACGTGGGGACTGCTCTGGTTGGCGGCGGCCGCCGCGCTGGGCTACACGGCGTGGCGCCTGTTCGGGCACACTCCGTACCGCATCGACATCGACATCTATCAGATGGGCGGTCAGGCCTGGTTAGACGGGCATCCGCTGTACCGCGGCGAGGTGTTGTTCCACACCCCCATCGGGCTGAACCTGCCCTTCACCTATCCCCCGCTGGCGGCCATCGTGTTCAGCCCGTTCGCCTGGTTGCACATGCCGGCCGCCAGCGTCGCAATCACGTTGCTGACGCTGGCGCTGCTGATGGTGTCGACGTTGATCGTGCTCACCCGCCTCGACGTGTGGGACACCTCGACGGTGCTGCCGGGGCCGCCGTGGCTGCGCCGGCTGTGGTTGACGGTGATGATCGTGGCGCCCGCGGCGATCTGGCTGGAACCCATCAACTCCAACTTCGCGTTCGGCCAGATCAACGCCGTGCTGATGACGCTGGTGATCGCCGACTGCTTCCCGCGCCGCACGCCGTGGCCGCGCGGCGTGCTGCTCGGGTTGGGGATCGCGCTCAAGCTCACCCCCGCGGTGTTTCTGCTCTATTTGGTGCTGCGCCGCGACAACCGCGCGGCGCTCACCGCGGTGGCGTCGTTCGCGGCCGCGACGGCCGTCGGTTTCGCGCTGGCCTGGGACGATTCGTGGGAGTACTGGACCCGCACGGTGCACCACACCGACCGGATCGGCGCCGCGGCGCTGAACACCGACCAGAACGTCGCGGGCGGGCTGGCGCGGTTGGACCTCGGCGAGCACGAGCGCTTCGTGCTGTGGGTGGCCGCGAGCCTGCTCGTGCTGGGGCTGACCATCTGGGCGATGCGGCGGGTGCTGCGCGCCGGCGAGCCGACGCTGGCGATCATCTGTGTCGCGCTGTTCGGCTTGGTCGTGTCGCCGGTGTCGTGGTCGCACCACTGGGTCTGGATGGTGCCGGCGGTGCTGGTGACCGCGGTCCTGGGCTGGCGGCGGCGCAACGTCGCGCTGGCGGTGGTCAGCGCCGCCGGGGTGGCGCTGATGGCATGGACCCCGATCAACCTGCTGCCCAAGCATCACGAGACGACCGCGGTGTGGTGGCGCCAACTGGCCGGGATGTCCTACGTGTGGTGGGCGTTGGCGGTCATCGCCGCGGCCGGAGTCACCGTCGGCGCCCGCGCCGGCTCGCGGCACCCGGCATCGCCCACCCTGACACCGGTGTCGGCGGCCGGTTAACCCGCGGCGGTCTCGGGGATGCGCGCGGCGTCACCGGCGGAGGCGTCACCGGAGCCACCTTCCTTGAGGCTGGCCGCGTAGATGTCGACGTATTCCTGGCCGGACAGGCCCATCAGCTCGTAGATCACCTCGTCGGTGACGGCGCGTTCGATGAACCGGTTGCCGGCCATTCCCTCGAAGCGGGAGAAGTCCATCGGCTTGCCGAAGCGGACGGTGACCCGGCCGAAGTGCAGCATGTTCGTACCGGGCGGGTTGACCACGTTGGTGCCGATCATCGCCACCGGGATAACCGGAACCCCGGTGTGCAGAGCCAGCCGGGCCAGGCCGGTCTTGCCCTTGTAGAGCCGGCCGTCGGGCGAGCGGGTGCCCTCGGGGTACATCCCGAGCAACTTGCCTTGGCTCAGCAGCCGTTCGGCGGTGTCCAGCGCCGCCTGCGCGGCGTCGGCGTTGGTGCGGTCGATCGGGACCTGACCGACGGCGGTGAAGAACCAGCGCTGGAACCAGCCCTTGAGGCCGGTGCCGGTGAAGTATTCGGATTTGGCCAGGAACGTGATCCGGCGGCGCACGACCAGGGGCAGGTAGAAGCTGTCCATCACCGCCAGGTGATTACTGGCCAGAATCGCCGACCCGGAGTGCGGAAGATGTTCCAGGCCTTCGACTTTGGGCCGACCAAGCAGTGATAGCAATGGGCCGAGAAGAATGTACTTGAACAGCCAGTACCACATGGCCCTCCCTCTCACCCCGCCGGTCGTGTACTGCGTCAACTGTACCCATCCGCGGCCCGGGCGACCACCTGCGACGCGGGCGACTCACTCCTCGACGGTGACCGGGATGGGCTGATACCGGCTCCTGGCGGTGCCTTCCCCCGCATCCCTGCCGGCGCGCGTCTCGTCGCCCGGCGGCCGCACACCGCCACCGCGCGGCCCGTCCGGCGGCGGCTCCGGCGAGCGGTCGGCGTCACCGACGATGCCGCGGATCACCTCGAGCAGAACGATGCTGTGGTCGGCGATCACGGTGAGCAGCGGGTGCTGCTCACCGGTGGCCAGCGCGGCCAGCGCACACACCGGGCACCACACCTGCTGGCATTTCCCGGTTCCCGGCCCACCGCCGGCCGTCATCGCGGCCGCCAGCCGCACCGCCGGGTCGATTCCGTCCAGGATCGCCTGGGCGAGCCTGCGCAGCTCGGGACCGACGTCGGGATGAGCCCCACTCATCTAGGCCACACCTCCGGGTCTGGTCGGAAACGAACCGTCAGTTCACTACCCCGCAGACGCGCGTCCAGCACCGTGCAACGCCGCAGTACGGACGCCAGCCGCACCCGGCGCCGCAACCCGCCGACGCTGATGATCAGGTCGTCGTCGACACGGCCGAGGGTCAGGGCACCCGAATCGAGTTGGGGCAACGCTAGCCGCATCCGGTATGTCGCCCCAAGCCCCGATCCGGATTCGAGGTCGACGATGGGCTGCAACGGGCCCGGCGGCGCGCCCGTACCCGTCCGGCGGGCGCTGTCGAGCAGTGCGCCCAGCGCCTTGGGGCCGATCGGTTCGCCGGACAGGTGCGGGGTCACCACCAGCGCGACGTCACCCATGGCGGCGGCCAGTTCGTCCAGGACGACCCGTTGTTCGCAGATGCGTTCGGCGTACCAGGAGAACGCCGGGTGCGCGGGCAGGTTGTGGTACTCGTAGGACTCGTCCTGCACGAGAACCTGGTTGACGATCAGCTCCTCCACGCGCACCCCCATCAACGCCAGCGAGCCCAGGGTCCGGACCGCCTCGGCCACCACCACCCGCTCGGGGGTCAGCACCAGGTGCGCACCGACCAGCTCGCCGTCGGTCAGCAGTGCGCCGAGCGCGTCGACACCCGCGCTGATGCGCTCCAGCAACTCCACCACCGCCGCCGAGCGGCTGTCGTCGGCGGCGATCGACAACCTGCGGTGGCGCGGCCACCCACGCTCGACGTAGAGCCCGAACGTGGCAGGCAGGGTCAGCATCCGCAACGCGTCGGCGGTCGAGGCGCAGTCGACGACGACGAGATCCCAGCGCCCGGAGGCCGAAAGCTCACCGACGGCGTGCAACCCGAGGACTTCCTGCACGCCCGGCAGGGCCGAAAGTTCTTCGGGCGCAATGGTGCCCAGCTCAGAGTCGGGAAACCTGCGGTCCACGGCGCCGACAACGTGCTGCCAGCGGGCCTCGAGCAGGGCCAGGGTGTCCAGGGCCAGCGCGTCGAGAAAACCGGCACCGGACTGGTCGTCGGCGAGCACCCGGACGGCCTCGTCGCCCCCGCTCGGCGGGACCGGGACGCCCAGCACGTCGCCCAGCGAATGCGCCTGGTCGGTGGACACCACCAGCACGCGCTGACCCCGGTTCGCGGCGGCGACCGCGGTGGCCGAGGCCAGAGTTGACTTTCCTACCCCGCCCTTGCCGACGAACAGACTGATCCGGGCCGGGGTCGGCGTAACGGAATCACTCAGCCTCGACTCGTTTCTTCAGATCCTTCAACGCGGTATCGGTGAGCCTGCGCTCGGCCTTGCGTTTGAGCATCCCGATCATCGGGAGGGCGAGGTCCACCGTCAGCTCGTAGGTGACGTCGGTGCCAGAACCCTTGGGCGCCAAACGATACGAACCCTCGAGCGAACGCAGTAGCGAGCTGGAGACCAGGGTCCAGCTCAGCGATCGGCGATCCTCGGGCCACTGGTAGGACATAACCAGGGTGTCTTTGATGATGCCGGCGTCCATCACGAAACGCGCCACCTTGGGGTAGCCGTCGGCGCCCCTCTCCTGCACCTCGGCTTCCTTGTACTCCGAGATCCAATCCGGGTAGGCATCGATGTCGGCGATCACCTTCAATATCGTGTCGGGATCAGCGTCGATGTGAATGGTCTGCGTCGTCTTCTCCGCCACCTGGCTGCTGCCTCTCTCCCACGAGCGAGCCGCCCCGCTGCGGGACTAACCCGGTCTCCGGCCCGAAACGGTACTCTCCATGCCGGACGTTGAGCGCTAGACTGCCGGAGAAGTCCCGACCGGGCGTGACCGTTCCAGTGAGCCCTTGAGTTCGAATGCCACGTTCTTGCCCGCGACCCGGCGCCGATGGATCACCTTGGCCAGGTTCAGCTTGGCCAGCTGCCAGGCCGCCAGGCCGGTCGGTTCCGCGTGCAGGAAGTAGTGCAGCACCACGCCGTCCAGGCCGTCGGGCATGGGTTCCAGCCAGATCTCCATGGTGCCGGTCAGCGCGCCGGTCACGGTCCACCGGATCCCCTTGTCGGCGCGGTCCTCGACCACCTGCAACCGCAGGTCGGGCCACCACCGGCGCCAGTTCGACGGATCGGCGATGACAATGCCGACCCGCGCGCCGTCGACCGCGACATACGTCTGGTCGGCGATCTGGATGCTGTTCACCACCCCAGCTTCACACACGCGGGGCCGGCCGGCCATCTCCGGGCCGGGCCGGGACGGGCGGGGAGGTCCCCGCATTAGGCTGGACACAGCAAGCCGGCCGGCATCACTAGCTAAGACGAGGTCAACACAGTGCGTGAGTACAGCGTTCCTGCCCGCTTCACCGTCGCCGAGCACGACAACATCGCGGCCATGGTCTTCGAGCACGAGCGCGACGACCCCGGCTTCGCGATCTACCAGCGCCGGGTCGACGGCGTCTGGACTGACGTCACGTGCGCTGAGGCGGCCGGCCAGGTTCGTTCGGCGGCACTGGGTTTGATCTCACTGGGAGTGCAGGCCGGTGACCGGGTTTCGATCTTCTCGGCCACTCGCTACGAGTGGGCGATCCTCGACCTGGCGATCCTGTCGGTGGGCGCGGTCACGGTGCCGATCTACGAGACGTCGTCGGCCGAGCAGGTGCGATGGGTGCTGCAGGACTCGGCGGCGGTGCTGGCGTTCGCCGAAACCGACGCCCACGCCGCGATGGTGACCGAGCTCGCCGGTGACCTGCCCGCGCTGCGCCGGGTGCTACACATCGACGGGTCGGGCCCCAAGGCCCTCGATCAGCTGGTCGAGGCCGGTGCGTCGGTCGACCCGGCGGAACTGACGGCGCGGCTCGGGGCGCTGCGGGCCGAGCATCCGGCGACGCTGATCTACACCTCGGGCACGACCGGCCGGCCCAAGGGCTGTCAGCTCACCCATTCCAACCTGCTCTACGAGACGCGGGGCACCAAGGAGTGCCTCCCGACGCTACTCGACAAGGGGCAGCGGCTGCTGGTGTTCCTGCCGCTGGCCCACGTGCTGGCCCGCGCGCTCACCCTGGGCGCATTCGCCAACAAGGTGACCGTCGGCTTCACCAGCGACATCAAGAACCTGCTGGCGCTGCTGGCGGAGTTCAAGCCGACGGTCGTGGTGTCGGTGCCGAGGGTGTTCGAGAAGGTGTACAACACGGCCGAGCAGAACGCCGCCAACGACGGCAAGGGACGGATCTTCGCGATCGCCGCCCAGACCGCGGTCGAGTGGAGCCAGGCCCACGACCGCGGTCGGCCCGGGCTGCGGCTGCGCGCCAAGCACGCGCTGTTCGACCGCGTGGTCTACAGCAAGCTGCGCGCGGCGCTGGGCGGCGACTGCCGCGCATCGGTGTCCGGCGGTGCGCCGCTGGGTGCGCGGCTGGGCCACTTCTACCGCGGCGTGGGGGTCACCATCCACGAGGGCTACGGCCTGACCGAGACCAGCGCGGCCATCACGGTCAACCAGGTCGACAACGTCAAGGTCGGGACCGTCGGAACGCTGGTGCCCGGCAACAGCTTACGCATCGGCGAGGACGGGGAGCTGCTGGTGCGCGGGGGCGTGGTGTTCAGCGGCTACTGGGGCAACGAGCAGGCTACCGCCGAGGCGTTCACCGACGGCTGGTTCAAGACGGGCGACCTGGGTGCGGTCGACGAGGACGGCTTCCTGACGATCACCGGCCGCAAAAAGGAGATCATCGTCACCGCGGGCGGCAAGAACGTCGCACCCGCCGTGCTCGAGGACCAACTGCGGGGTCACCCGCTGATCAGCCAGGCAATGGTCGTCGGTGACAACAAGCCGTTCATCGGCGCGCTGATCACCATCGACCCCGAGGCGTTCGACGGCTGGAAGCAACGCAACAGCAAGGCGGCCGGTGCCTCGGTCGGCGATCTGGCCAACGATCCCGACCTGATCGCCGAGGTGGACGCCGCCGTCAAGCAGGCCAACCTCGCGGTGTCGCACGCCGAGTCGATCCGCAAGTTCCGCATCCTGCCGGTCGACTTCACCGAGGACACCGGCGAGCTGACACCGACGATGAAGGTCAAGCGCAAAGTGGTGGCCGAGAAGTTCGCCACCGACATCGAAGCGATCTACGCCAAGGACTGACTTAGTGGTCTTGCCCGTTAATTCGTCGGGGGTCATGCGGCAGGGGTGTGGTGGTCGAGCCGGGTGAGGTGTTGGTGAAGGTCAGCGCTGGTGTA
>NZ_JBYCLG010000034.1:0-24503 GCF_057473785.1 Mycobacterium sp. TH-M103 | reverse complement strand
TCGGGTGCGCGGCCGTCGTGGAAGGTCTTGACGTCGTCGGCCAACGACGTCAGCACGTGCCAGCTGAAGCTGCCGGGCGCCACCACGTCGTGAGTGTCGCACGCGGTCGAGGCCTCCACGACCAGAACGTCGTCTTGCGGGTCCACGACGACCACCAGCGTCGCATCCGGCGTGGCCGAACGGATCAGCCGCGTGCACACCTCGTCGACCGCGAGCCGCAGGTCCGCCACGGCGTCGAAGTCCAGGTCCTCGTAGGTGCCGATCGCGGCGACCAGCGTGCGCAGCATCGCCAGGTTCTCCAGGCGTGCGGCGACGTGCACTTCGACGGCTCGGTGGCCGCGGTTGCGCTTGTGGACGCGCAATCCCGCGTCGTTCATATGGTCTCCCGGCATTGTTCGACTGACGTTACTACCGCTCTGCAGCCCCCCTGGGACCATACGTTCCAGCGGGTTAGCCATTGTCGCCGCCGGGTACCCCACTCGAATTCGCCGGAATGGAGTTGACCGCGACGCGCCGGTCCCGGCGCGTCGCGGTGCAGGGGTGGGGGCAATGGTTGCGGGAATTAGTCATGGTCGAACTATTGATACCCGCCCGGCAGCATGCGAAAACCCGGGAGCCGGGTTTTCGCGCGTGATCTCAGCGAAATGCCTCAGAGTCCCAGCGCCGGGCCGGCGATCGGCGACACCCCCAATGAGACTGTCACCGCCACCAGCGTCAGCAGGAACCAGCCCGCACCGTGCCATGCCCACCACGTCCCCTCGCGACGCCACACGCGGTAGGTGCGCAGAAACGCCCACAGCCCGGCCGTCAGCAGGATCAGCGGGCCCCCGAAAGCCAGCATCGTGCGCTGCGGCGCGCCGCACGCGACCGTGTCGACGCTCACGCCCGGGCAGGTACTGACCCACAGCGCCGCCATGACCAGGAAGCCGACCCCGGCAGCCGTAGCCAGGGCTGCGAAGCGGACGGCGGCGTGGACCTCGCCGTCCTCCTGCCCCAGGCGGTCGCCCGTGGACCACTCGTCTGCCTTCTGCATCCTTCATCCTCATGTGTTGCCGCCCCCGAAGGATCCCACCCCCCGAAACGATCGCACCAAAACCCATACCCGGTGGTAAACCACGGTAAACCGCCGTTCTCGGCCGTCGGGGAGGCCGGGGAGGGAGGGCCGTGGGCAACGCTGGGGACCATGCCGCAAGATTGAGCGCGGGGATTCGACGGGAAGGATGGGATGCATGGACCTCTCGGTGCGCAGCATGACGCCGGAAGTCCTCGATGACGAGAACGTCGCCCTCGCCGACTACCAGCGCTGTCTGGCCGACCTCGCCGTCGTCAACCGTATGACGCTCACCCACCTCCCGGCGCTGCGCTGGCTGGCGCGGGCGACGAAGACGCTGCCCGCCGGCGCGGAATTCTCGATCCTGGACGTGGGCTACGGCGACGGCGATCTGTTGCGCGCCATCGCGCGCTGGGCGGATCGCCGCGGGCTCAAGGCGCGCTTGTCGGGCATCGACCTGAACCCGCGCAGCATCGCCGCCGCGCAGGCGGCCACCCCGCCGGAGATGGGCATCGAGTACCGGACGGGCGACGTGTTCGCCTACACCCCGGACAAGCGGCCGGACTTCATCGTCAGCTCGCAGTTCACCCACCACCTCGGCGACGAGGAGGTCGTCGAGTTCCTGATGTGGCTGCAGGCGAATTCCGCACGCGGCTGGCATATCGCGGATCTGCACCGCAATTCGCTGAACTATTACTTGTTTCCGCTGTTGGCCGACCTGATGCGCTGGCACCCGATCGTGCGCTCCGACGGCATCGTTTCCATCACCCGCAGCTTCCGCCGGGCCGAATGGCAGCGCTATCTGGACAAGGCGGGCGTGCGGGCCGAGATCTCCTGGTGCCTGTTCCGGTTGTGCGTGCGCACGCTGAAATGACGCCGCCCGAGGCGGTCCCAGTCCGGCGGGCTTGGATCCCATAAACGCAAGTCCGGACGTCGCCGCCGGCCGCGTGGGTACTATCTGACCCATGCCGAGAGCTAGAAGGCGGTTGTCCCCCGAGGACCGCCGAGCAGAGCTGCTTGCTCTGGGGGCGGAGGTTTTCGGTCAGCGGCCGTACGACGAGGTCCGCATCGACGAGATCGCCGAGCGGGCCGGGGTCTCCCGCGCCTTGATGTACCACTACTTTCCGGACAAACGGGCTTTCTTCGCCGCGGTCGTGCAGGATGAGGCCGACCGGCTCTACGAGGCCACCGACGCGTTGCGGCCCGCCGGCCTGACGCTGTTCGAGGAGATCCGGACCGGTGTGCTGGCCTACATGGCCTACCAACAACACCATCCGCAGTCGGCGTGGGCGGCGTACGTCGGCCTGGGCCGCTCGGACCCGGTGCTGCTCGGCGTCAGCGACGAGGCCAAGAACCGCCAGCTGGAACACATCATGAGCCGGGTCGCCGAACTGGTGAGCACGATCCCGGCCGACAAGCTGGAACCCGAGACCGAGAAGCACCTGGAGGTGATCCTGCACGGCTGGCTGGCGCTCACCTTCGAGATCTGCCGTCGGCGGATCATCGACCCGTCCACCGATGCCGAGCGGCTCGCCGACGCCTGCGCGCACTCGCTGCTGGACGCCATCGCCCGGGTGCCGGGCATTCCGGACGAACTCGCCCACCTGATGGCCACCTCCAGGCTGTGAGCGCCTGTCGGTCCCCGTTGGCACCATGGTCAGGTGAGCACTCGCGCCGGTCCGCAGCGGCCTGACCGTCCCCCCGACCCGCTGGGCCGGTTCGGCGCGGTCACCCGCGAGTGGTTCGCCGGCACGTTCGCCGCGCCCACCAGCGCGCAGGCCGACGCCTGGGACGCCATCGCCGACGGCGACAACACCCTGGTGATCGCGCCGACCGGGTCCGGCAAGACGCTGGCGGCGTTCCTGTGGGCGATCGACCGGCTGGCCGCCCATCCCGAGCGGCGGGCCAGGACCCGTGTGCTTTACGTCTCCCCGCTCAAGGCCCTGGCGGTCGACGTCGAGCGCAACCTGCGCGCCCCGCTGGCGGGGCTGGCGCGGATCGCCGAGCGCCGCGGGGTGCCGGTTCCCGACATCAGCGTGGGGGTGCGGTCCGGCGACACCCCGCCCGCGCAGCGCCGGCAGCTGCTCAACCATCCGCCCGACGTGCTGATCACCACGCCGGAGTCGCTGTTCTTGATGCTCACCTCGGCCGCGCGGGAGACCCTGGCCGGCGTGCAGACCGTGATCGTCGACGAGATCCACGCCATCGCCGCCGGCAAGCGCGGCGCGCACCTGGCCCTGTCGCTGGAGCGGCTGGACGCGCTGCGCGAGGGGCGGCCCGCCCAGCGCATCGGGTTGTCGGCGACCGTGCGCCCGCCCGAGGAGCTGGCCCGGTTCCTGTCGGGACAGTCCCCGACCAGGATCGTGGCCCCGCCGTCGGGCAAGACCGTCGAGCTCACCGTGCAGGTGCCGGTGCCCGACATGGCGAACCTGGCGCACACTCCCCCGCAAGCGGGTGGCACCCCCAGCATCTGGCCCGACGTCGAGGCGCGCCTGGTCGACCTGATCGAGGCGCACGGCTCGACCATCGTGTTCGCCAACTCGCGGCGGCTGGCCGAACGGCTGACCGCGCGGCTCAACGAGATTCACGCCGAGCGCCGCGGCGTCGAGCTGCCCGCCGAGTCGTCCGGGCCCAATCGCGGGGTGCCCGGCGGGGCGCCGGCGCACATCATGGGAAGCGGGCAGACCTACGGCGCCGACCCGTTGCTGGCCCGCGCCCACCACGGCTCGGTCAGCAAGGAGCAGCGCGCGCTGGTGGAAGAGGACCTCAAACGCGGGCTGCTCAAGGCGGTGGTGGCCACCTCCAGCCTCGAGCTGGGCATCGACATGGGCGCGGTCGACCTGGTGATCCAGGTGGAGGCGCCACCGTCGGTGGCCAGCGGCCTGCAACGCATCGGCCGGGCCGGGCACCAGGTCGGCGAGGTCTCCCGCGGCGTGCTGCTCCCCAAGCACCGCACCGACCTGATCGGCTGTGCGGTCAGCGTGCAGCGCATGCTTACCGGCGAGATCGAGACGATGCGGGTGCCGGCCAACCCCCTCGACGTCCTGGCCCAGCACACCGTGGCGGCGGCCGCCCTCGAGCCGCTGGACGCCGACCGGTGGTTCGACACGGTGCGGCGGGCCGCCCCGTTCGCGACGCTGCCGCGCCGCCTGTACGAGGCCACCCTGGACCTGTTGAGCGGCAAGTATCCGTCGACGGAGTTCGCCGAGTTGCGGCCGCGGCTGGTCTATGACCGCGACACCGGGACGCTGACCGCCCGCCCCGGCGCCCAGCGGCTGGCCGTCACCTCCGGGGGCACCATCCCCGACCGCGGCCTGTTCGCGGTCTATCTCGCTTCCGAGGCCGAGAAGCCTTCGCGGGTGGGCGAACTCGAAGAGGAGATGGTCTACGAATCGCGGCCCGGCGACGTGATCTCGCTCGGGGCCACCAGCTGGCGCATCGTGGAGATCACCCACGACCGGGTGCTGGTGGTCCCCGCTCCCGGTCAGCCGGCCCGGCTGCCGTTCTGGCGCGGCGACGGCGTGGGCCGCCCGGCCGAGCTGGGCGCCGCGCTGGGCGCGTTGACCGGCGAGCTGGCCGGCCTGCGCCGCGACGCCTTCGACGCGCGCTGCGCCGCACTGGGTTTCGACGCCTACGCGAGAGACAACCTGTGGGGGCTGCTCGACGAGCAGCGGACCGCGGCCGGGGTGGTGCCCACCGACACCACCCTGCTGGTCGAGCGCTTCCGCGACGAGCTCGGCGACTGGCGGGTGATCCTGCACTCCCCGTACGGGCTGCGGGTGCATGGCCCGCTGGCGCTGGCGGTGGGCCGGCGGCTGCGAGAACGCTACGGCATCGACGAGAAACCCACCGCCTCCGACGACGGCATCGTGGTGCGGCTGCCCGACACCCTCTCCGAAACCGGGGACACCCCGCCCGGCGCCGACCTCTTCGTCTTCGACGCCGACGAGATCGACCCGATCGTCACCGCCGAGGTGGGCGGGTCGGCGCTGTTCGCGTCGCGGTTCCGCGAATGCGCGGCCCGGGCCCTGCTGCTGCCCCGCCGCCACCCGGGCCGCCGCTCGCCGCTGTGGCAGCAGCGCCAGCGCGCGGCCCAGCTGCTGCAGGTCGCCCGCAAGTACCCCGACTTCCCCGTGGTGCTCGAGACCGTCCGCGAATGCCTGCAGGACGTCTACGACGTCCCGGCGCTGGCCGAGCTGATGGACGGCATCGCCGCGCGCCGGGTGCGGGTGCTCGAGACCGAGACCGCAAAACCGTCGCCGTTCGCGGCGTCGCTGCTGTTCGGTTACGTCGGGGCGTTCATGTACGAGGGGGACACCCCGCTGGCCGAACGCCGGGCCGCGGCGCTGTCGCTGGACGCGACGCTGCTCGCCGAGCTGCTGGGCCGGGTGGAGCTGCGCGAGCTGCTCGACCCCGACGTCATCGCCGCGACCGGCCGCCAGCTGCAGCACCTCTCGCCGGAGCGGGCCGCCCGCGACGCCGAGGGGGTCGCGGACCTGTTGCGGCTGCTGGGCCCGCTGACCGAGGAGGAGATCGGTGCCCGCGCCGGCGGCGCCGAGGTGGCCGGTTGGCTGGAAGGCCTGCGGGCCGCCCGCCGCGCGCTGACGGTGTCGTTCGCCGGGCGCGGCTGGTGGGTGGCCATCGAGGACATCGGCCGGTTGCGCGACGGAGTGGGGGTGGCGGTCCCGCCGGGGGTGCCTTCCGGCTTCACCGAGGCGGTGAGCGACCCGCTGGGCGAGCTGCTGGGCCGCTACGCGCGCACCCACACCCCGTTCACCACCGCCGAGGCGGCCGCCCGGTTCGGCCTGGGGCTGCGGGTGACGGCCGACGTGCTGAGCCGGCTGGCCGCCTCGGGGGCGTCTGGAGGGCGCCTGGTGCGCGGCGAGTTCGTCGCCGCCGCGGAGCCCGCCCGAACGCCGGGCGGCGGCGAGCAGTGGTGCGACGCCGAGGTGTTGCGCATCCTGCGGCGCCGCTCGCTGGCCGCGCTGCGCGCCCAGATCGAGCCGGTGAGCACCGCCGCGTACGGGCGGTTCCTGCCGGCCTGGCACCGTGTCTCATCGAACCTGTCCGGCCCCGACGGCCTGCTGACCGTGATCGACCAGCTGGCCGGCGTGCGGCTGCCGGCCTCGGCGATCGAACCGCTGGTGCTGGCCCCGCGGGTGGCCGACTACACCCCGGCGCTGCTCGACGAGCTGCTGGCGACCGGGGAGGTCACCTGGTCGGGCGCCGGGTCCATCTCGGGCAGCGACGGCTGGATCGCGCTGCATCACAGCGACTCCGCGCCCCTGACCCTGGCGCCGCCCGCCCAGGCCGACCTCACCGACGTCCACCGCGCGATCCTGGACACGCTGTCCGGGGGCGGCGCGTACTTCTTTCGCCAGCTCGCGGCGGACGGGGGAACGGGCGACATCGACCCGGCCCGGCTCAAAGCCGCGCTGTGGGAACTGATCTGGGCCGGCTGGGTCACCGGTGACACCTTCGCCCCGGTGCGCGCCCTGCTGAGCGGAACGGGCGGCCGCAGGCGTTCGGCGCCGGCGCACCGGACGCATCGGCCGCCGCGGCTGAGCCGCTACAGCGTCGCGCACGCCCAGCACCACCGGGCCGCCGACCCGACCGTGGCGGGACGGTGGTCGGCCCTGCCGCCCCCCGAGCCGGATTCCACGGTGCGCGCGCATTACCAGGCCGAGCTGCTGCTGGGCCGGCACGGCGTCCTGACCAGGGGCGCGGTGGCGGCGGAGGGGATGCCGGGCGGGTTCGCCACCCTGTACAAGGTGTTGAGCTCCTTCGAGGACGCCGGGCGTTGCCAACGCGGCTATTTCGTGGAGTCGCTGGGCGGCGCGCAGTTCGCCGTCGCGTCCACCGTGGACCGGCTGCGCGGCTACACCGACGGCGTCGACGCGCAGCGGCCCGACTACCGGGCGCTCGTGCTGGCCGCAGCCGACCCGGCCAACCCCTACGGCGCCGCGCTGCCCTGGCCTGCCTCGACCGCGCAGGGCCAGGGGGCGCGGCCCGGCCGCAAGGCCGGGGCGCTCGTGGTGCTGGTGGACGGCGAGTGCGCCTGGTTCCTCGAACGCGGCGGACGCTCGTTGCTGACCTTCACCGACGACCCCGCCGCCCACCACGCGGCCGCCGCGGCGCTGGCCGGCCTGGTGTCCGGGCGGCGGGTCGCGGGGATCCTGGTGGAACGCATCGACGGGGTGCCCGCGCTGCAGCCGCCGCCCGGCGCGGGAGCGGCGGACGCGCTGGCGGGGCTGCTGGACGCCGGATTCGTGCGCACCCCGCGCGGGCTGCGGCTGCGGTGAACATGCCGGACAACCATGCCCGAGGGTGACACCGTCTGGCACACCGCGGCGATCCTGCGGGAGCACCTGGCCGGGCGCACGCTGACGCGCTGCGACGTCCGGGTGCCGCGGTTCGCGACCGTCGACCTGACCGGGCACGCGGTGGACGAGGTGCTCAGCCGCGGCAAGCACCTGTTCATCCGGGTGGGGCCGGCCAGCATTCACTCGCACCTGAAGATGGACGGCAGCTGGCGGGTCGGTGACCGTCCGGTGCGGGTGGACCATCGCGCGCGGATCGTTTTGGAAGCCGGCCCCGTGCGGGCCGTGGGCGTCGACCTCGGGGTGCTCGAGATCGGCGACCGCGACCGCGACGCCACCGCGGTCGCCCACCTGGGCCCGGACCTGCTGGGCCCGGACTGGGACGCCGCGCGGGCCGCGGCTAACCTCACCGCGCGGCCGGGCCGGCCGCTCGCCGAGGCGCTACTGGACCAGCGGGTGCTGGCGGGGGTCGGGAACGTGTACTGCAACGAATTGTGCTTCGTCACCGGCCATTTGCCCACCGCGCCGGTGAGCGCGGTCGCCGACCCGCACCGGCTGGTGGCGCGGGCCCGGGACATGCTGTGGATCAACCGCTTCCGCTGGAACCGCTGCACCACCGGCGACACCCGGGCGGGCCGGCAGCTGTGGGTGTACGGGCGGGCGGGACAGCCCTGCCGCCGCTGCGGCACGCGCGTCGAATACAGCGCCGCCGGGGAGCGGGTGACCTACTGGTGTCCGGTCTGCCAGCGCTGAACAGGGGACTTCGATCAAGTGCGCCGGGAACTTTCGCGGTCGCGGTCGCGGCATGCAATGATCGCAGTGCCAAAGGCTTTGGCTTGCCTTCTTGCACCGCCGACCCGAAGGACCCCCCGATGACGAACAGCCGGACGCGCACGCCGCAGCGCGTGCGTCCGCTGTCTGTCGACCTTGCCCTGACGGTCGCGCTGCTGGGCCTGGCCGGGGTCGCGGCCCCGGCCGCGCATGCCGACGCGATCGACAACGCCTTCCTGTCCGCGGTGAAGGCCAAGGGGATCAACTTCCCGTCGCCGCAGGCCGCGATCATCGCCGGGCACGAGGTCTGCGACGAACTCGACCACGGCAGGCAGAAGTCCGACGTAGCCTCGGAAGTGATGAACAACAGCCAACTGGACGGTTACCACGCGGGCTTCTTCGTCGGCGCGAGCATCGCCGCGTTCTGCCCGAGGAATCACTCGGCGCCGTGACGCGCGGCCGGGTCAGGAGATGGCGTTGACCGCGCTCGACAACCGCGACATGAACGCCTGCGGAACCGGAATGTAGCCGTGGTCGGCCAGGCCGTCCTGGCCGGCGCCGATCGCGCTCTGCAGGAAGGCCTTGACGGCCGCGCCGACCTGCCCGTCCGGGTACTTCGAGCACACGATCTCATAGGTCGCCAGCACGATCGGGTACGAGCCGGGCTGGTTGGGCCGGTAGAACGAGATCGTGTCCAGGGCAAGGTCGTTGCCGCCCTTGATGAACCAGGCCGAGGCGATGGTCTTGCCCACCGTCTCGGCACTGATCCCCACCGGATCCGGGCCGGCCGAGGTGACGATCTTGGCCATCTCCAGCCGCTGAGCCTGGACGTAGGACCATTCGACGTAGCTGATCGACCCCTCGGTCCTCTGGACGGCCGAGGCGGCGCCGTCGTTGCCCTTGGCGCCCTCGCCGACGCCCCCGTTGAACGTCTTGCCGGCGCCCTTGTCCCACGCGCCGCCGGAGGCGGTGTCGAGATACTTCTGGAAGTTGTCCGTGGTTCCGGACTGGTCGCTGCGGAACACGACGCTGATCGGCTCGGCGGGCATGGTGGTGCCCGGGTTCAGCGCCTGTATCGCGCCGTCGTCCCATGCCTTGATGTCGCCGTTGAAGATCCGCGCGGCGGTCGGGCCATCGAGGTTCAGCGACGTCACACCGTCGATGTGGAAGACGATGGCGATGGGCCCGAACACCACCGGCAGGTTCCACGCCGGCGAACCGCACCGCCGCTGCGCCCCGGCGTACTCGTCCTTGCTCAACGCCGAGTCGGACCCGGCGAAATCGGATTGGCTGCCTACGAATTCGCTGATCCCGGCGCCGGACCCGTCGGGCGTGTAGTTCAGCGACCGCCCCGGGCAGGCCTGTTCGAAGGCCTTGATGAAACGGGTCATCGCGTTGGCCTGCGCCGTGGAACCGCTGGCCCGCAACGTCGGCTTGCCGCCGCAGGTGACCCGCACCGGCGACGTGCCCGTCGCCGCATGCTGCCCGTTGTCCTCGGCGCCGCACCCCGACAGCATCGCCCCGAGGGCCAGGATACTCAGCGCGGCACCAAACCGATTGAGTAGCAACCCGATTCCTTTGGACGGTGGCGAACCAGCAGCGCTGCGGCTCCCGCAGGTATGAGGCATAGTAACAAGATCGCACCCACGAGGCTCGGCGTACGGCCGCGGGCAGCGCGGCGGGCTAATCGCGGGCATGCGCGAGGAAGAACCGGGCGATGGCCTCCGAGCCGTCGAGGGCGCGGGTGGTGCGGCCGATGACGGCCCTGGGCAGGTACTGTCTGCCGCCCGGCCAGGTGTGGCCGCCGTTGTCGATCCGGTAGAACACCACCTCGGTGGCCGCCGCGCACACCGTGTAGGCGAAGCGGTGCACGGCGGTGCCGTCCCCGACACCGGGCGACGCCTCCGCCGACGGTTCGCCGTGGCAGTCGTCGACCGAGCGCCACTTGTCCACCATGCTCGCGACGGAGACGGCGTGGCTGATCCCGCCGCGACCGCGCACGTTGCCCCCGCTGAACGGCACCAGCGGGTCGGCGGTTCCGTGGGCTTCCCACACCGAGACCGGCCGTGACGGGTGGCACGGCACGCCCACGCCCAGGGTCCCGGCTACCGGCGCGATCGCGGCGAAGACGTCGGCGCGGTCACAGGCCAGCCTGTTGGACATGAAGCCCCCGTTGGACATGCCGGTGGCGAAGACGTGTCCCGGGTCGATGTTGTAGTCGTCCTGCAGCTTGCCCACCAGGGCGACGAGGAACCCCACGTCGTCCACGTGGTGGCGGTCCGCCGGCGAGGCCCCGCGACCGTCGGCCCAGCTCTTGTCGTACCCGTCGGGGTAGACCACCAGCAAATGGTGCGCGTCGGCGACGCCGTCGAAGTCGGTGAGCCCCCGCTGCCCGCTTCCGTTGCCGCCGCCGCCGTGCAGGCTGAGCACCAGGCCGACCGGGTCGCCGGGCGGTACGTGCAGTGTGTAGGTCCTCTCGAGGCCCCCGGACCACAGCGTGCCGGACACGTCGCGGGCGCCGGCCGCCGCGAGATGCCGCGCGCCGCAGCCGGCCAGGACCGCCACCGCCAGAGCCACCACACCGGCCAACGACAACCATCGCGCGAACGGCATGCCGACAAGGTACCGACTCGGGTCGGTGCGTGTGCCGGATTGCGCGGCGCGCGGCGCGAACCGCTGCGCCGCAGAGTCGCTTTGGCCAACCTATTCGAGCTCGCTGTCGACCGAGAGACCCTGGAGTCATCACGCCCATCCGGAGACTGGCCACCCCGACCGCGCGCGCCGACGCCAACGACGACGCGTTCCTGGACGCGCTGCAGGCCAAGAACATTGACTACCCGAGTCCCGAGGCCGCGATCGGCGGCGCGCACGAGGTGTGCAACGAACTGCAACGCGGCGAGTCGCCGAGCCAGGTCGCGTCCGCAGTGATGGACAACAGCCCGCTCGACGGCTACCACGCGGGATACTTCGTCGGCGCCAGCATGCGGGCCTACTGCCCGCAGTACATCTCGTAGTTACCACTGTTATGCAGTGTTGACGTGCACCCGCCATCGCCGGCACCTAAGATTCATACAGCGTCGGTTTTGGGGAGTTGTGGATGGTTACGAAACTAGTGATGTGTCTCGCCCTCGCAGCGGCGGCCGCGGCGGGTCTGGCGGCACCGGTCGGCGCCGACCCCAGTTCGTTCAACGTCCTCAGCTGCAGTTGCCCGCAGCCGGCCCCGCGGGGCGGCCCCGTGGTGACGGATCAGATCAACCGGGGAATCGAGACCGCGCTGACCGACCTCGAGGGGATCTCCGTCCCGCAGTGACTCCGCCGACATCGCCGCGGGTGATCGCCAAACTGCCCATCGGTGCCGGCGTCGTCGTGCCCGCGCCCACGGGCGCCGATCCGTGCCCAACCCGTTCACCGTCCTCAGCTGCCCCGACTGCCCGCAGACCGGCGGAAAAACGGGCTCCTACGTGCGGGACCAGATGAAACAGAGCCTTCGGGCCGCCCTGGCGGATTCCCCGGACGACGGCGAAAACGCCCGATAGTCAGCCCGCGGCGCCACACCCGACGGCCTGGGCCGGCGCGTGCTCGTGCAGCGCCCGCTCGGCCTCCGGCGGCACGGTCTGCAGGTCGAAGGTCACCTCGTGCAACGTCCCGGTGAACGCGTAGGGGGCGCAACTCTCCGGCCGGACCGTCGAACGGCCGGGGAATTCGCAGACCGAACCGAAGCCGACGCGGTGGTGGTTGCGCTCGGTCAGCAGCGGGCGTGGGTCGGCGAACACACCGCGGTAACACGGAAGCTGTTGTAGCACAGCATTTTTCGCGCGAGCAGGCTCATCTTCGCTCATGGCATGCGACCGTAGCGCTACCTACCGGGCGCCGAGTTGCACGGCTTTGATGATGAGCAGCACGGCGCCGACCACCAGGTAACCACGCAGCGCGATCATGCCCAGGCGGGTCCCGGGTGACCAGGTGACCGGCTCCAGCAGGGTCAGCGGCGGCATGCGCCAGGCGTTGCGGTCGACGCCGCGGGCGGGCAGTTGCGCGGCCGGGCGCGCAGGCTGGCGGCGGGCCATCCAGCGCAGCACCGGGACCGCGGCGGCCGCGAGCGCCACCAGGGCCAGCAAGAGGTAGCCGGCGACGGCGACGACGTCGATGTCGGGGAACAGCGTGGTGGCCATCAGGATCCCCGACAGCAGCAGCAGGATGCCGACGATCAGCCCGGCGACCCAGTTCAGCCAGGGCCGGTTCACCCAAGGCCCCAGCACCTCCCGGTCGTTGCACAGCAGCAGCAGGAACACGCTGGCGCTCGGCAGCAGCAGGCCGGCGAGCGCCTGCACGGCGGTGGTGATCAGCCCGAGCGGGGCGCCGGGGATCAGCACGATCGCGGCGGCCAGCGCCACCATCGCCGTGTAGGACAGGTAGAACTGTTTGGCGTCGGAGAACCCGCGGTGCAGCGAGTGCTTGAGGCCGAACACGTCGCCGAAGGCGTAGCTGGTGGATAGGGTGACCGCGGCCGCGCCCAGGATCGAGGCGTCGATCAGCACGATCGCGAAGATCGAGCCGAGCACCTCGCTGTGCCGGCCGAGCAGGTGCGCGACGGCGCCGGCGTCGGAGAAGTCGCCCACGGTGCCGGTGGAGCGCGCCGCCCAGTCGCCGGTCATCAGCAGCGCCGCGGCGCCGACCACCACGACGAAGGCCCCCAGCACGGTATCGGCGCGTTCGTAGCCGATGAACCGGGGGGTGATGCGCTTGTCGACGACGTTGGACTGCTGGAAGAACAGCTGCCACGGCGCCACGGTGGTACCGACGATGGCGATGATCAGCAGCACCGCATCCGAGCTCACCCCACCCGAGATGCTGGGCGTCACAAACGACTTCGCCGCGTGCGTCCACTGGGGATGCGACATCAGCAGCATCGGGATCTGCGCCAGGCTCACCGCGATGAACACGAACATGGCCCGCTCCCAGCGGCGGAAGCTGCCGCTGGCCATGATCGCGACCAGCGCCACCGCCGAGACCGGCACCACGATGTACTTCGAGACGCCGATGAACTCGGCGGCCAGCGTGATGCCGATGAACTCGGTGACGATCGTCAGGAAGTTCAGCAGGAACAGGTCGCCGACGGAGAACCAGCCCCAGCCGCGGCCGAAGCGTTCGTTGATCAGCCGCGCGTGCCCCACGCCGGTGACCGCGCCGAGCCGGACCACCATCTCCTGGTTGACGATCAACACCGGGATCAGCAGGAGCAGCACCCACAGCAGCGAGTAGCCGTAGTTCTGCCCGGCCTGGGCGTAGGTGGCCACCCCGCCGGCATCGTTGTCGCCGACCATCACGATGATCCCGGGCCCGACGATGGCCAGCAGGGTCAGCAGCCGCGTCTTGAACGTGCGGGCATGCTCGGTCTCGCCGACGGCGATGCGACCGAACGCGCCCTCGATGTCGCCCAGGTGTGCGCTGTCGAGCACGGCGCTATGGCGGACGTTCTGGGCGGCGGTGTGGGTGGTGCCCTCGTCGCCTGCGCTCACGCCCCTCCCCCTCCCGGCACGGCCGAGTCGCGTTCGTCGCCGGGTTGGGCGCCGGGTTGGGCGATGTCGCGGACCGGGCGGGGCGCGGGTTCGCGGCGGCGCCAGTCCTCGGGGATGGTGGCCTCCAGCACGTCGTCGACGGTGACCACCCCGAGCACGTGGTCCTGCTCGTCGACGACGGGGATGGAGTAGAGGTTGAAGTCGGCCATCAGCAGCGCGATGTCGGTCAGGTCGGCGGCGGAGCCGACCCGCACCGGGTCGGAGTCCATCAGGGCTCCGACGCTCTCCCCCGGCGCGGCCTGCAGCAGCGCGATCACCGACACCACACCCGAGAGGCGCCTGTCCTCGTCGACGACGTGGATCTTGACCAGCGCCTCCGGCTGCAGGGTGCGGGCGTCGGCGATCAGCGCGAGCGCCGTTCCCGCGGTCGCGGAGGCGGCACACGACACGAAGTCGACGTTCATCAGCCCGCCGGCGCTCTGCGGGTTGAACCCCATCAGGGTGATCACCTTGGTGCGCTGCGGGGCGGGCATCAGGTCGAGCACCCGCCGGCGCCGCGCCTGGCGCAGGTCGGCGATCGCGTCGGCGGCGTCGTCGGCGCGCATCCGGCCCAGCAACGCGGCGACCTCGTGGTCGGGCATGTCGTCGAGCAGGCGGCTGGCCTTGTCGGGGTCGAGTTCCTCGAACACGTCGGCTTCCAGTTCCGGGTCGCTGCGGACCCGGTCCAGGATCTCGCCGCCCTCGGCCTTGTCCGCCTCCTCGAGGAGGTCGGCGATCTCGGCCGGTTTGAAGCCACCGACCCTGCCCCAGTGGCGGCGCACCGCGTTGGAGCGGACGTGGCCGATCAGCGGTTCGAACGCCTTCCAGTCGCGGGCCGCGTGCCCGCCCGAGCTCTTGATGAGCCCGAAGAACTTCGCCGGGCGCCGGGTGTCCAGCCGCGCGAGCACCCACCCGGCGCCGGTGTCCTCGAGTTCGACGTCGTAGGCGTGCACCAGCTCGACGGCGGCCACATCGATGAGCCGGTGCCCGAGCACGTCCGTGCGCAGCAAAACCTCACCGTCACGGCGCTCGAAGCCGCGCAGGTCGATTTTGTTCTTGGCCAACACAACCCGGTCGGATTTGTACTCGCTGATCACTCGGCTCCCGATGAACACCCGCCGCCCGCCGACCCCGGCGACGATGCCGGTCAGCAGCGGGTACTCGTCGGCCCCGCGCAACCGCACGATCACGTCCTCGACCCGGCCCACCGTCTCGCCCGCGCGGGCCAGCACCGGCGAACGCAGCAGCTCCGACAGGTGGATCACCGGCCGGTCCCCGCCCTGCTCGGCCACCGCATGTGATGAACCCACTGGCCCTCCTCCGTGCTGCTTCCGTGGCCCTATCGGCTCGGCCGCCAGATCGTACGCCGCGACCGCCGCCGGTGACCACAACCGCCAGGTGAACATGCGGCGCGGGTCAGCGGATCCCGACACCGGGCGCGTCGCCGTCGACATAGTGGAAGCGCGCGGCGCGCCGGCGGATGTGGTGGGCGCGCCCGCGGGTGCGTCGCGGCGGCCCGGCCGGCGCCAGCGGCTCGGCGTAGAACATCTTCTTGGCCAGTTCCACCAGCACCAGGTAGGTGACGACGAAACCGCCCAACACGGCGAAGAACGCCCACGGCAGCGGCGTGAAGCCCAGGGTGTGCGCCAGCGGCGAGATCGTGAGCACGGCACCGATCGCCACGACCGACAGGCTGGTGACCGCCAGCGGCGCGCTCGGCCGGCTGCGCACGAAGGGCACCTTGCGCGTACGGATGGCGAAGATGATCAACGTCTGGGTGGCAAGGGATTCCACGAACCAGCCGGTGCGGAACTCGACGGCACCGGCGTGCAACACGCCGAGCATCAGGCCGAAGGTCAGGAAGTCGAACAGCGAGCTGATCGGGCCGAAGATCAGCATGAACCGCCGGATGAAGGCGAGGTTCCAGTGCGCCGGCGCCTGGAGCTGCTCGTCGTCAACCCGGTCGGTGGGGATGGCCAGCTGGGAGCTGTCGTAGAGCAGGTTGTTCAGCAGGATCTGGCTGGGCAGCATCGGCAGGAACGGCAGCAGCGCCGAGGCGGCCGCGGCGCTGAACATGTTGCCGAAATTGCTCGACGTGCCCATCAGCACGTACTTGATGGTGTTGGCGAAGATCCGCCGGCCCCCGGCCACCCCGGTGGCCAGCACGCCCAGGTCCTTCTCCAGCAGCACCACGTCGGCGGCGTCCTTGGCGACGTCGGTGGCGCTGTCCACCGAGATGCCCACGTCGGCGGCGTGCAGCGCCAGCGCGTCGTTGACCCCGTCGCCCAGGAAACCGACCGAGCGCCCGGTGCGGCGCAGGGAGGTGATCAGCCGCTCCTTCTGCTCCGGGGAGATGCGGGCGAAGATGGTGTGGTGCCGGGCAGCGTCGGCGAAGTCGTCGTCGCCCAGCGGGTCGAGCTGGGCCCCGGTGACGGTGCCCTTGGACGCCAAACCCAAATCGGCGCAGACCTTTTCGGCGACGCGCGGGTTGTCACCGGTGGCGATCTTCAGCTCGATGCCCAGGGCGGCCAGCTCGGCCAGGGACTGGCGGGCGGCGGGTTTGGGTTCGTCGGCGAACACCAGGAAGCCGGCCAGCGTCAGGTCGCGTTCGTCGGCGGGGGTGATCGCGGTCAGCCCGGCCGCGGGCCGCGAGGCCACCGCCACCACCCGGCGCCCGGCGGCGAACAGGGCCGCGAGGATCTGGCGGGCGGCCGGCGTCACCGCCGGGCATTGGGCCAGCACCTGTTCGGGCGCGCCTTTGACCACCAGGACGCGCTGCCCGTCGTCGTCGGCCAGCACCGACGTCGCGCGGCGCTCGTGGTCGAACGGCAGCGTCGCGACCCGGCGCGCGACGCAGCCCAGCAGCTGCTGCGGGGACTTCCCCTGCGTAGCCTCCCAGAGCGCGGCGTCGAGCGCATTGCCGCTGACCCCACCGGATTCCGGGTCCACGTCGGTGGCCAGCAGCCCGAGCCGCCGCACCGCCTCGCTGTGCGCGCCCGCGGCGTCGACCGTGTCGACCAGGGTGATCCGGCCCTCGGTCAGGGTGCCGGTCTTGTCGGTGATCAGAATGTCGATGTCGCCGAGGTCCTCGATGCACACCAGGCGCTTGACGAGCACCTTGGCCCGGGCCAGCTGCCGCGAGCCGGTGGCCAGACTCGTGCTGACCACCGCGGGCAGCAGCTGCGGCGTGATGCCCACGGCGATCGCCAGCGAGAACAGCACGGAGTTGATGACCTGCTTGTGCAGGAGCAGGTTGCTGGCCAGGATGACCACCATCAGCGCGACCGCGACATGCAGCAGTAGATAGGAGAACCGGCGCAGCCCCACCTGGAAGCCGGTCTCGGGGGGGCGGTCGTCCAAACCCGCTGCGATGCGCCCGAACTCGGCGTTGTGTCCGGTTGCGTACACCACCCCGGTGCCCTCGCCGGCGCTGACGATGGTGCCCATGAAGGCCAGGTCGGACGACTCGGCGAGTTCGGTCCCCGCCGGCACCGGCTGCGGCGACTTCTCCGACCCGGTCGATTCCCCGGTCAGGATGCTCTCGTTGCATTCCAGGCCGTTGACGTCGATGAGGCGGACGTCGGCGGGCACCGCCTCCCCCAGCGACAGCCGGACCACGTCGCCGGGGACGAGCGCGGTGACGTCCACCGTGACGAAGCGCCCGTCGCGGCGCACCACCGCGTTGTGGTGCACCCCGGCGTGCAGCGCCGCGGCGGCCCGCTCGGCGCGGTACTCGTTGAGGAAGCCGAGGCCGATGCTGGCCGCCAGGATGATCCCGATGATGACCGCCTGCATGCTGTCGCCCAGGAAGTAGGAGACGACCGCGGTGCCGCCCAGCAGGATGAGCACTGCGTTGCGCAGTTGCCGGCCCAGCACCGCCAGCGCGTTGACATGGTGGGTGCGCACCGCGTTGGGGCCGTAGCGCTCCATCCGCGCGGCCGCCTGCGCGCCGGACAGCCCGGCGGCCGAGGTGTCCAGGCGGCGCAGCACGTCGGCGACCGGGGCCGCGGCGACTGCGCCGGTGCTCAGCTCAGAGCCAGTCACGGCGCTGGAACGGCACGTAGAGAGCGACCATCAGGACCGCCATCACGCCGCTGCTGGCCGAAAATCCCGCGGGCGTCCCGAACCCCGGGTAGGGCACGTTCTGGCCGTAGAAGCCGGCGATCGCGGTCGGCACGGCGACGATCGCCGCCCACCCCGTCAGCTTCTTCTTAACGACGTTCAGCGGAGCGTCCTGCAGGGACAGGTTCGTCTCGAAGATGGTGATGATCATGTCGCGCAGGGACTCCATCCATTCCGACACGCGCAGCACGTGGTCGTAGAGGTCGGCGTACAGCGGGTCCAGCTCGCGGCCGTTCCGGTCGCCAACGCGTTGATGCGCAATGGAATTGATGACCTCCCGCATCGGCAGCGCAACCCGGCGCAGGTTCACCAGGTCCCTGCGCATCTGGAATGTTCGGCGCTGAAAGCTACCGGCAGGTGACGTGCCGTCGAACAGATCGTCCTCGATTGCCTCCACGCAGTCGTCCAGCGCCTCGGCGGCCGCGACCGCATCCTCGACGGCCCAGGATTTCAGGCCCAGTTCGGCGGCCAGTTCAGCCAACGTGCCGCGGTCGGGCTCGCCGAGGTAGTCAGCGATCCTGGCGACCTCGAAGTCGTCCTGCGGCTCGCCGGAACGCCACAGGCGGCCCTGGATGTTCGGAGCTACCTGCACGGACCCCATCTTGTCAGTAGGTGGAGATCTCATCCTCGGCCGGCAGGGCGCCGGTGCCCGCGAAGACGACGCGGCGGCCGATCTCCACGGCGTGGTCGGCGACGCGCTCGTAGATACGGCCGAGCAGCGCCGATTCCACACCGACGGAGACGCTTTCCTTCCACTCCCGGTCCATCAGCACACTTGGCAGCTCCCGGTAGAGCGCGTCCATCGCGTCGTCGTGTTCGTGCAGCTTCGCGGCCTGCTGCGGGTCGCGGGTGACCTGCCGCTGTTCAACACGGCCTTCACCACCACTCCGCTGTCGCCGGGCCGGTGGCTGGTGTGCCTGGCGGTGTCCAGCAGCGTGCTGTGGGTGAGCGAGGCGCGCAAGTTCGTGCTGCGCCGGCTGGACCGCCGGAGGGCTACCCGGTCGGGGCCATCAGCCGGGTAATCGCGTCGACGTCGGCCGGGCCGGGCAGCCCCCAGCCGGGCCGGTACCCCAGCAGCTCGTCGACCGGCACGGTCTTGAGGTCGACGTCGAGCAGTTCGATGGCGTCCGGCGGCACCAGCGCCGGGTGCACGACGCCGCAGGCGCGGGCCAGGCACAGCAGCTCAAAGCGCAGGGTAGCCAGGTAGTTGGCGCAGCGCGCCGACTTCAGCTCCGGGTCCAGGCCGTGCTGCAGCCACGCCGACTGGGTGGCGACACCGGAGGGACAGCGGCCGGTGTGGCAGCGCTGCGCCTGGATGCAGCCGAGGGCGAACATGGCGGTGCGGCCGACGTTGATCATGTCGCAGCCCGCGGCCAGGGCCAGCAGCGCGTTCTCCGGGATGCCCAGCTTGCCGGAGCCGACGAACACCACGTCGTGGTGCAGCCCCTCCTCGGCGAAGGCCCGGTAGACCCGCGGCAGGGCCCACTTGAAGGGCAGGGCGACGTGGTCGCTGAAGACCAGCGGGGCCGCCCCGGTGCCGCCCTCGCCGCCGTCGACGGTGACGAAGTCGACGCCGGTGCCGGTGCCGGCCATGCGCGCGGCCAGGTCGCGCCAGAACCGCTCCTGTCCGACCGCCGACTTGACGCCGACGGGCAGGCCGGTTGCGGCGGCGATGGTCTCCACGAGCTCGAGCAGCCCGTCGACGTCGCGGAACGCCGAGTGGCCGGCGGGGCTCTTGCAGTCGACCCCGACCGGGACGCCGCGGATCGCGGCGATCTCGGGGGTGACCTTGGCGCCGGGCAGCATGCCGCCCAGGCCCGGTTTGGCGCCCTGGCTGAGCTTGATCTCGATGGCCCGGATCTGCGGGGTGGCCGCGACCCGGTCGACCAGGCGCGGCAGGCTGAAGCGGCCGTCGCCGTCGCGGCAACCGAAGTAGCCGGTGCCGATCTGCCAGACGAGCTCGCCGCCGCCCAGGTGGTACGGCGACACCCCGCCCTCCCCGGTGTTGTGTAAGGCCCCGGCCATGGCCGCGCCCTTGTTCAGCGCGGTGACGGCGGCGGCGGACAGCGCCCCGAAGCTCATGCCGGAGATGTTGACCACCGATGACGGCCGGAACGCCTTGGCGCGGCGCCGCGCGCCGCCGAGCACCTTGGCCGCGGGCAAAGGCACCTCCGGGTCGGGGTGGTGCGGCTCGCCGTCGGGGGCGGGCACGGGGAACGCCGCGTGCTTGATGATCGGGTAGTTGTGGACCCGTTCCAGGTCGTTGTCGGTGCCGAACCCGAAGTAGCGGTTGGCCGCCTTCGACGAGGTGTAGACCCAGCGGCGCTGGTCGCGGCTGAAGGGCCGCTCGGCGTCGTTGTCGGTGACGATGTACTGGCGCAGCTCGGGACCCACCGCCTCCAGCAGGTACCGCAGGTGGCCGACGATCGGGTAGTTGCGCAGGATGGCGTGGCGGCGCTGCGCGAGGTCCCAGCCCGTCACCCCCGCCAGGGTCCCGCCCACCAGGGCGGCCACGGATCGCCGATTCATGCCGATCATGCTCGCCAACGCCGGTGCGCGTCTGCTAGTGACCTCGGTCCTCAATCACGAGTCCTTGGTCGCCGGGCGTCATCCCGCCGACGGCGGTCGCTGCATGACCGTGCCCAGCAGCTCCTTGCCGAGCTCGATGTCGTCGTAGTCGCGGCCGGTGCGGCGGCGATCGCCCGACGAGGCCGCCGGCGACGCGCCCAGCGGGGGCATCGCGAGGGGTGTGACCGGCGGCTTCGGGGCGAGCGCGGACGCCGCGGAGGCGAGCTGCACCGGCGAATCCGAAGCCGGCAGCAACCCCACCACCGAGGGCGGCGCCGTCAGCGTGCCCACCAGGATCCCGGTGCCCACCGAGCCCGTCGGCGCCCACGAGGGCCCGGCGGCGCCGAGCGCGCCGGCCAACCGGGTCTTTATCCCCGCGAAATCCGCCGCACTCTGCGACAGGCCGGCCCCGATGTCGCCGCCCAGCGACTGGAACCCGTGGGCAGTCGACAATTGCGCGAGCACGGCGAGCATGTTGACCGGGAACCCGCCCGCGGCGATGCCCTGGTTTGCCCAGGTGCTGAAGTATCCGAACCAGCCCTTGCTGGGGTCGAAGGCGGTGAGCGATTGGGCTGCTAGAGGAACAGCAGCCGCGGTGCGCGCGGCAGAACCGGCAGTGGCAGTCCCAGGCACCACCTCGGCTTGGGCGAGCAGCCCCGCCGGGTTGGCGATCGGCGGCGGCGGCGAGAACTGTGACGGCACGACGGCGCTGGCCGAGGTTGCCGCATAGCGGTACATCGCCGCCGAGTTGTTCACCCACATGGCGTGGTACTCGGCTTCGGTCTCGGCGATCGCGGGCAGGTTGATGCCGAAGAAGTTCGTGGCCAGCAAGAGCGCCAGCCGCGCCCGGTTCGCGGCGACCAGTGCGGGATGCACGACCGTGAAGTGCGTCAGCTCGAACGCCGCTATCACCGTTTGCATCGAGGAGCCGATCAGCTGGCACTGCTGCGCGGCAAGGCCCAACCAGGCGACGAATGGCTCGGCAGCGGTGACCATCGCCGCCGAGGACAGACCGTGCCAGGCGTCGGTCACCGACGTCAACACCGAGGCATAGCCGCGAGCAGAATCCTCCAACTCGGCACCCAGTTGGTGCCACACGGTGGACGCCGCGATCATCGATCCCGCACCGGGGCCGGAGTGAGTCAGCGCCGAGGTGATCTCCGGCGGCAACATCGAGAATTCCATGGCGCTTCAGCCGGGGAAAGAGCCCCGGCGGGCTGAACACGACGAGTGGAGCCCAACGGCGATTTTGGAATGCTCTACCTGCCAGGACATTTCCGTATCCTGCTGCTTGTCGCCCTCGACCTGTCCGGCGGCGGAAATCCGATGTCCGCGGCGGCGGGAAGCACCATCGTCGGCTCTCAGCCCCCGCTTGGCGGTCGATGAATCACCTTTTTCGGGACTTCCGCCCCGCAGTCAAGGTCCTCGAATTTTTGCTGCTTCCTCTTGCGCCAACCACTGCCCGCCGAGCTCGACGGCGGCACCATCATCGGCATCATCGGCAACGCGGACAACCCGGCGTTCTCGGCCGAAAGCGGTGACACCGCGGACGCGAGTTGCACCGGCGATTGCGATGCGGGTAACAGCCCCACCACCGCGGGCGGCGCGGTCAGCTTGCCCACCGTGACCCCCACACCCATCGCAGCGGTAGGCGCCGATCCGAGGGCCTTGCTCGAGTTGGCCAATCCGAGTTCCGACGCTCCCAGCGCCGCTTCCCCCTCGGCCAGGCCCTGGCCGACTTCGCCGCCCACAGACTCCACCCCCTGAGCAGTCGCGAATTGCGCCCACACGCCGAGGAGGTTGAGCGGGAATCCGGACGAAATGAACTGGTTCCCCCAGGTGCTCGCATACCCGAACCAGCCGGTGTTGGGGTCGAAGGCGGTACCGGCCGCAGGCGCCAATGCCGCGGCGGTCGGCGAGGCAGCGGTGGTCGCGGGCACCGCGCCGGCCTGGGCAGCCGTTGCCGTCGGATTGGAAATCGCAAGCGGCGACAAGAATTGGGAGAGCTGGGTGCTTTGCGCCGAAGCGGCCTGATAACTGCTCATCGCCGCCGAGTTGTTCGCCCACATCTCCTGGTACTGAACTTCGGTTTGGGCGATCGCCGCCGTGTTGGTCCCGAACCTGTTGGTGGCCAACAACTCCGCCAGCCGCATCCTGTTAGCGGTGACCTGCGCGGGCGGAACCACCGCCGAATGAACGGCGGTGAATGCAGCCGCGGCGGCCTCCGCCGAGGTTGCCATCTGCTGGACCTGCTGAGCGGTGCCACGCAACCAGATGAGATAGGGCTGGACGGCCCGGAGCATCTCCACCGAGGACGGACCATCCCAGGTTTCGATCAGAGACGACAACGCCGAGGCGTAAACAACAGCGGAGTTCTCCAACTCGACGGCCAGCCGCTGCCACGCGGCGGCGGCCTCTGTCAGCGAAGCCGCCCCGGGCCCAGAGTAGATGAGCGCGGAGGTGACCCCTGGGGGCGCTAAGACATCCATGGCATCTCTCGTCGACTGTGCTGGGAACGATTCTGCAACACCATGCTGAATTGCTGGGCAAACCGGTGGAACGAGGGCGCGAACGTCCGGTGTCGGGCCCGAATTACGGTAGCGCGCACCCGACCGCAGCGGCCGGCGGCGGCCAGGATTTCCGCTGGCGGTAGGGAACTCGACATATTGGCGTCCTTCCCCGTTAAGACGCGATGAGCGCTATGCCGATCACGCTCAGCGGCCGGAATCCGCGGGCCGAGGGACATAGGTCCCGGACCGCAGCGGCCGTTGGCCCCCTTTGCCGGCGGGTGACCGACGCAGGTCAGCCAAGTCAAACGGTCACCGGGGCGCCGCGGTTCAACTGGCGAATTCGATCGGCGATACCGCGGCGCGCCATCTCGCGGGTGAAGTTGGCCAGCGGCGACGCGAAGACGCCGTAGTCGTCGAGGTGGACGGGGATCATCTTGGACAGGTTCAGCCTGGACACCAGTTGCGCGCCCTGGCGACCGTCCATGGCGACGGTCAGGCCGAAGGGCAGCCGCCGCCCGGCCGGCAACCAGGTGCCGCCCAGGTGCAGCACGCCCACGTCGATCGGGTCGAACCGCGCCGGACCAGGGCGGGCTCGAACCCCGGGATTGCCACCAACGGCCAGATGCTTGCGGACCGTCTTGCGGTCGAACCCGGTGTTTCGGGCGATCGCTGAGATCGTCCAACCACGCTGGCGCAGGGCATGCACTTCCACATCGTCCTCCCAAGTGAGCATGAGAAGGCGGGGCCTCCTCGGCGGAGCCACACGGGTGGGGAATTTCGATGAGCGTCAGTGGGGAATTTCAGTGAGCGCGGTCGCATCGGGGGGTGGTGACCACCGGGAGTTCGTGGCCGAGCCCGTTCTGTGCGACGCGGTCCCAGCGGTCGCCGTGCAGGTACGACAGCACGACGGCGTCGACGGGCGGGAGTTCGTCGATGCTCAGCGCCGCTTCTTTCAGCCGCTTCGACACAGCCCGTAGCCCAGGTAGGCGTGCCAGCCGCGGTGCAGGAAGTTCCGGTCGGTCAGCAACGTCACGCCGCCGGCCGAGATAAGCGTGGTGGCGTTGCCCGCGAAGGTGACTGTGATGGCCATGGCATCCATGGGCCGGGGGCTACCCGGTCGCGTGCCAGTCACGCGGCCCCCACAGCTAAAACGGCGGGGGTTCGTCGTCGTCGGTGGGTTCGTGGCTGAAGTAGCGCTGTTGCCAGGTCGTGCGCCCGGCGTGTGCGGCGGTGCGGGCTTGGTGGTTGTTGCGGCGTTCGGCGGCTACCAGCTGGGCGCGGGTGCGTCGACGTTTGGGCATCATCGCGGTGCGCGCGCCGTAGTAGTCCTGGGAGTCGGGGTCGATTTCGGGGGGGCAGCCGCCGACGGCGGGGGCCAGGCTGGGGAACAGCAGCGCGCTGCCCGGGGTGGTGAAATCGGTGTGTCCGGACGGGGCGGTCAGGATCAAGGTGCCTTCGGGCAGCTGCTTTTCGGCCCACCCCAGGAAGGTCCTGATCAAATGATGGGTCATTGGTAGTCAGGGGCGCGGTGTCCGCAGAGCAGACCCGTTTCCCCATCCCCCTTTCAATCCGTGCATGCGGTTTTCCCGCACACGGCTTACCG
>NZ_JBYCLG010000033.1:0-15565 GCF_057473785.1 Mycobacterium sp. TH-M103 | reverse complement strand
CTCGAGCGCCAGGATGACCTTGATGACGCCCGCGATCCCCGCGGCCGCCTCCAGGTGCCCGATATTGGTCTTCACCGACCCGATCAACAGCGGCCGGCCGGCCTCGCGCCCCTTGCCGAAGGCCGCGCCGGCGGCCTGGACCTCGATGGGGTCGCCCAGTGAGGTCCCGGTGCCGTGCGCCTCCAGGTATCCCACGTCGCCGGGGGCGACGCCCGCGGACGCCAGTGCCTCGGCGATCACGCGTTGCTGCGCCACACCGTTGGGTACCGTGAGACCACCCGACGCGCCGTCCTGGTTGATCGCGCTGCCGCGGATCACGGCCCGGATCCGGTCGCCGTCGCGGAGCGCGTCCGCGAGGCGCTTGACGACGATGACGCCGCAGCCCTCGCCGCGCACATACCCGTCGGCGGACGCGTCGAAGGTCTTGCACTTGCCGTCGGGCGCGAGCATGTGCGCGTGGGAGAAGGTCATCGCGGTCTTGGCGCTCAGCAGCGCGTTCGCGCCGCCGGCCAGCGCGAGGTCACATTCGCCGTAGCGCAGCGCCTGGCACGCCTGGTGGATCGCGACCAGCGACGAGCTGCACGCCGTGTCAACGGTGACCGCCGGGCCCTGCAGGCCCAGCCCGTAGCTGATCCGGCCCGCGCCCGCGGCCGCCGACGTCCCGATCGCGACGTACGCCTCGATGTCCTCGTAGCTCAGCTGTTCGGAGATCAATCCCAGATAGTCGTGGGTGCCCAGGCCCATGAACACGCCGGTCTTGGTGTTCGCCAGAGACGACGGCGCGGTGCCCGAGTGCTCGACCGCCTGCCACGCCGTCTCCAGCAGCAGCCGGTGCTGCGGGTCGATCAACATGGTTTCCCGGTTCGACAACCCGAAGAAGGGCGCGTCGAAACCCGTGACGTCCTCGATGAATCCCGCCCGGCGGGTCACGATCTTGCCGGGCGCGTCGGGGTCGGGGTCGTAGAACTCGTTGACGTCCCAGCGGTCGGAGGGAACCTCCGAAATCGCGTCCCGCCCCTGCTGGAGCACATCCCAGAACTCGTCGACGTCCGCGGCGCCCGGGAAGCGCGCCGCGTAGCCGATGATCGCGAAACCCTCTGGTTCGCGCGGGCGGGTGGGTGATCCGTTGGTCGGCAGGGCCCCGTTCTGGTTTTCGGTCATTTCCGACCGCCCATCGTCTCGGGGTGCCTATCGTCGTTGACCAAGACGAAAATGCTGCCACTGCGATCGCTGAACGGATTGATGCTCAACCGCGTCTCCAGTCCCCTACTCGACATGGGTGTAACAAGTCCTAAACCATACTTCCCTGCTGAGACGCGTGTCACCCGAATGGGCAATTGGTGCGCGGCGCAGCACACCGGCACCGGCACATAGGGCGTGGCCTGCGGCGATGGGTTTCGCTTGCCGTCGTGGGTGCCGCGAGCTGACAAGTAGGCGCGGACAACGGCGAAACCGCGAATCGTGGATCAGCCGACCCGTTTGGAGCGGGCGAGATCTTCCAGCAGATCGGCGGCGGCGGCGACGCTCTTGGCGGGCTCGGTCATGCGGGTGGCGAGTTCACGGGCCCGGGCCGCGCATTCCGGGGCGAGGATGGTGCGCAGATCCGCGACCAGGGTTTCCTCGGTAGCGGCCGAGAACCGCCGGGCGGTGCCCACCCTCAGCTGTTTGACCCGAGATCCCGAGAGCGTCTGGTCCATGTCCGTCGGAAGGATCAGCGTGGGGGCTCCCGCGCGCAGGCCGGTGGCCGTGGTGCCCGTGCCCCCGTGGTGGACGACGGCGCGGCAGGCGGGAAAGACGGTCGAGAAGTTCACCGCTCCCACGACCTTGACGTGGTCGGGATGGGGGACGCCGCCGAAGTCGGTGCCGGCGGCGGCCACCAGCGCCCGCTCGCCCAGCCGCGCGCAGGCCGCGCCGATCATGGCGATCGTCTCGGCCGGGGATGCGACCGGGGTGCTGCCGAACCCGAAGTAGATCGGGGGCGTTCCGGCGGCGATCCAGGACGCGATCTCCTCGTCGGTGTCCGTCGCCAACCCCAGCGTCAGCGCGCCGACAAAGGGGCGCTGCCGCTCGTATTGCGCCCATTCGGCCGCCAGCCCGGGGAAGAGCGCCTCGTCGTAGCCCTGGATTTCCAGCGATCCGCGTTCGGTGATCCGTCGCGGCGCCGACCCCTTCGCCTTCGGTAGGCCCAGGTCGCGGCGCAGGGCGTCCTCGGCCTTTTTCACCCCGCGCCACGACACCCACCAGAACGCCGCCACCGCCGAACGCCGCAGCGGCGCCGGCAGGAATACCAGGGTCTGGCCATTGGGCCGCAGCGGGAAGTAATGCAACGTGGCCAGGGGAATGCCGTAATACTCCGCGACGTTGGCGGCGGCGTCCTCGAAGTTGATGCCGCTGAATATGAGGTCGGCCCCGTCCGCCAGCGACACCAGCGTCGTGCTCATCTCCTGCCAGGCCCGCAGCAGCGGCCCCGAGATCTCCAGCCGCGACCTCACCAGATCCCGGACCCGCCAGGGGTGGCTGAAAAAGCACGTCCAGAACTCGCGGTGCGCGTCCAGGATCGAGCGCGCCTCCGGCCCGAACCCGACGGCCGCAACCCCGGCCGCCTCCGTGAAGCCGACCAGGTCGGGCGGGACGGCCATGCAGACCTCGTGCCCCCGGCGCACCAGTTCGCGACCGACGGCGAGGTTGGGCTCGACATCGCCGCGACTCCCCCAGCTCACCAGGACGAACTTCATAGCGGAGCCGGGAACCCGGCGCACGACCGAGGGCCCGCCATTCATCCGTCGTTCTGGTCGCGCGGACGCGTCCGGTCCAACTTGCCCAGGCCGGTGATTTCGAGGCTGACCGACTTCCGCTGTCCGGCGGCGCCGAGCATGAAGAAGATGTCGCCGATCGGTGCGCCCAGCCAGAATCGCCAGAACCGCTTGCCGAAGAACTTCCAGACATAGCTGCCGTCGCCCGCCAGCCAATACGCCGCGATCCAGAGTAGGTAGTACGTCGCGCGCTTCCACCGCGACACGACCATTTCGAGGTTCATCTCCATGACTTCGAGACCCCAGGCCCGGTAGCGCCATTCCAGCCCGTACTGCTCCTGAAACTCGAAGAACGCCCGCATTTCGGCATTGGTGACGAGGTATTCGTCGAAGACGAGAATGGATCCTTCGACAAAGCGGTCCTTGCAGGTCTCCAGCGCGTGCAGGCAGCTCTCGTAGGTGTCCAGATCCATGTGGAAAAGCCGAATCGGGGCGTCCGGTCGCTCGGCCAGGAACGGTTCCAGCGTGTCGTAGGTGGCGCCCTTGATGAACTGGACCTTGCGGCCGAGCGGCGCGGGCAGGCCGTCCTGCAGGATCACCCCGGTGTCGTGCATGGATCGTTGCGCGAGCGGCTCGGACAGCGAGAAGGTGCCGCGCTTGAAGACGATCTCGTCGTCGACCTGCCAGTCTTCGACGAGGCCCTCGAAGGTGTCGAAGCCGTAGACCTGGCGGCCGGAGGCATCGGATGTCAGCCTCGTCGACCAGCCCAGCCAGACACCCAGATCGAGCAGAAGTTCGTCGGAATTCTGGCGGCTTGGTTTCGGCAGGCGCGATGCCTCCCACAACAGCGTGTGGCCACCAATCCTGCACCGCCGAATATCCTCGAGCGTGCGGCGGATGAACGAGCGGTACGCGTCGTCGTAGACCCTGGTGTCCCGGGAATACAGGTTCGGGATGTAGCGGTCGCGGTCCCGATAGACCAAGCGCGCGCAGAGGAGCAGCAGAACAGCTATTCCGAGCGCGGCGAGTAATACCGGCGCGAAGTAACAAGCCACAGCCACGACGATCGCGATCCCGGCGAGAATCGCTTTCCACAGATGGTGCAGAGTCGTCCGATCCACCGCGACTGGGCTATCCACTGTCGCACTGTCGACTACGCTCACCGGCTCACCTCCGGGTGCTGGGTTTGACGCGGCCCCGCGATCTCGCGCACCTCCGCGTTGGCAGGGAAGCCATGGGGTCTTGGACAGCCCGGGAGCTCCCAGTCCGACGACGATGACTTAATGATTGGCAACATACCCAATGGGTTGGACAGCTGTGTAATAATTCCCCGACTCGAAGAACACGTCCTCTTCTTCCAAGGCTGGTGATCGTGCAGCACACCGACGGCGTTAGCCCTACCGCAGGACTGCCGGGCCGGCGCGCGGTACAGACGGGGTTTGGCCCGACATCGAAGGCTTGCCCGCTGTCGCCGTGGCGGTCGCTGTCCTCTTTCCTGCTGGCCTGCCGTTGTGATTGAGCGTTCCCTTCCGGCGGTACTGCGAAGGCACGCCAGTCTCCGACCCGACGAGACGGCAGCCACGTTCGTTGATTACGAGCAGGACTGGGAGGGCTTCGAGCAAAGCCTGACGTGGTCGCAGCTGTACCGGCGAACCCTGAACGTCGCACAGCAGCTCAAGGCCCATGGGTCAACCGGCGACCGCGTCGTGATATCGGCGCCGCAGGGACTGGAGTACGTCGTCGGGTTTCTCGGCGCATTGGAGGCCGGGCAGATCGCGGTTCCGCTGTCGGTTCCGCTGGGTGGTGCCAGCGATGAACGGGTGAGTGCCGTCCTCGCCGACGCGTCACCTTCGGCCATTCTCACGACGTCCGCTGTCGCAGGAAGCATCGCCGACTACGTCGCGGCGCAGCCCGCCGGATCCCGGCCGTCAGTCGTCGAGCTTGATTTGCTGAACCTGGACGCCGACTGCGGTCCCCTCGCCGAGCCCGAAAGCCTGCACGACATCGCGTATCTGCAATACACCTCCGGGTCGACGCGCACGCCCGCCGGAGTCGTGGTCTCGCACAAGAACGTCCAGGCCAATTACGAGCAGATCATTTCCGCCTACTACGGCGGGCCCCCTCCGCCGGACACCACCATCGTGACGTGGCTGCCGTTCTTCCACGACATGGGTTTGATCGTGGGAATCGTCCTCCCGGTTCTGGGCGGACTGCACGCGGTGGTTACGAGCCCGATGTCGTTCCTGCAGCGACCGGCGCGATGGATGCAGTTGCTGGCAAGCAACACCGGCGCTTTCACGTCAGGGCCCAACGTCTCTTTCGAATTGGCCGCCCTGAAGACGTCGGACGGCGACCTGGCCGGGCTCGACCTCGGCGACGTGCGCCACATCCTCAACGGTGCCGAACGCGTGCAACCGGTGACGATGCGGCGCTTCGCCGAGCGGTTCGCCCGCTTCAACCTTCGCCCCGAGGCGTTACGGCCCTCGTATGGACTCGCCGAAACAGTGGTCTTCGTGGCGACCCGCGAGTCGGGGCACCCACCAGAAATCGTGTATTTCGAATCCGAGGAACTGTCCGCCGGCCATGCGAAGCGGTGCGCGAGCGGCGAAGGCATGCCGCTGATCAGCTACGGCATGCCGCAGTCGCCACTGGTGCGCATCGTCGACCCCGAAACCCGCATCGAGTGTCCGGCCGGAACCGTCGGTGAGATCTGGGTGCATGGCGACAACGTCGCCGAAGGCTATTGGCAGAAACCCGAAGAGACCGAACGCACCTTCGGCGCAACGCTTGTCGGCCCGTCGGCCGGCACACCCGAAGGGCCGTGGCTGCGAACCGGGGATTTGGGCTTTGTCTCCGAGGGAGAGCTTTTCATCAAGGGCCGCATCAAGGACATCCTGATCGTCTACGGGCGTAACCACGCTCCGGACGACATCGAGGCGACGATCCAGGAAATCACCCACGGCCGCTGCGTTGCCATCGCGGCTCCCGACGATGACGGTGTCGAGCACCTGGTCGCCATCGTCGAGGTCAAGCAGCGAGACGAGCCCGAAGAGGCTGCGGCGCAAAGGTTGACCACCGTCAGGCGCGAGATCACCGCGGCGATATCGAGATCGCACGGTCTGGCTGTGGCGGATCTTGTTCTGGTCCAACCCGGTTCGATTCCCCTGACCACAAGCGGCAAGGTCAGGCGACGGGACTGCGCGCAGCTGTACCCGCGTGGCGCGTTCACCCGCATAGACGAGGGGCTCCGCGCGCTCGAGCGGCCCGTGGTCGACGACACGGGCGCGGACGCCGGGGCCGACGCGGGATTGGCCCAACGACTCCGCACACTCCACGGGCAGCAACACGACCTGCTGGTAGCGGAGGTGTGCTCGCAGGCGGCAACGGCGTTGGGCCATGCCAGCCCGGACCACATCGATCCCGGGCTCACGTTCCAGGAGCTGGGGTTCGACTCGATCAAGGCCACCGAGTTGCTGGACCGGCTCAAGACCGTCACCGAGCTGGAATTGCCGCTCACCCTGGCCTTCGACTACCCGACGCCGGACGAGTTGGCCACCTACCTGGGCCGGCTGATGGCCGGGCCGGCCTCCGCCGCCGCAGCGGCGGGCGCGCAGGTGCGGGTCGACGAGCCAATCGCCGTGGTGGGGATGGCGTGCCGGTTCCCCGGCCGGGTGGATTCGGCTGCGGCGCTGTGGGATCTGGTGGCCGGCGGCACCGACGCGGTCGGGGATTTTCCGGCCGACCGCGGCTGGGATCTGGCGAACCTGTTCGACCCCGACCCCGACGCGGTCGGCAAGACCTACACGCGTGCCGGCGGTTTCGTCACGGACGTGGCCGGCTTCGACGCCGACTTCTTCGGGATCTCGGCGCGCGAGGCCCAAAGCATGGATCCCCAGCAGCGGTTGCTGTTGGAGGTGTGCTGGGAAGCGTTGGAGACCGCCCGGATCGATCCGGCCAGCCTGGTGGGCTCGGCGACCGGGGTGTTCGCCGGGGCGTGGTCACAGACCTACGGCGCCGGCGGGTCCGATGGCGCGGAAGGATACGGCCTGACCGGTTCGTCCACCAGTGTGGTGTCGGGTCGTGTCGCCTATGCGCTGGGCTTGCAGGGCCCCGCCGTCACCGTCGACACGGCATGCTCGTCCTCGCTGGTGGCCGCGCATTGGGCGTGCCAGTCCCTGCTCAACGGCGAGTCCAGCCTGGCGCTCGCCGGCGGCGTCACGGTGATGACCACCCCGACGATCTTCACCGAGTTCGCCCGCCAACGGGGGCTGGCCGCCGACGGGCGGTGTAAAGCGTTCTCCGCCAATGCCGATGGCACCGGCTGGGGCGAAGGGGCCGCGGTGCTGGTGCTGGAACGGCTCAGCGACGCCCGGCGCAACGACCACCCGGTGCTGGCGCTCATCGCCGGCTCGGCGATCAACCAGGACGGCGCCTCCAACGGTTTGACCGCCCCCAACGGGCCCGCCCAGCAACGCGTCATCACCCAGGCCGTGGCCAACGCGGGCATCAACCTCGATGAGGTGGATGTGGTCGAGGCCCACGGCACCGGCACCACGCTGGGTGACCCGATCGAGGCCGGCGCCCTGATCGCCACCTACGGCGCCGCGCGTAAACCACAACATCCGCTGTGGCTGGGATCGATCAAATCCAACATCGGCCACACCCAGGCCGCCGCCGGGGCCGCCGGCATCATCAAAATGGTCGAGGCCCTCAACCACGACAGCCTGCCGCCGACCCTCAACGTCAGCAGCCCCAGCCCGCACATCGACTGGTCGGCCGGCACCGTCCGGCTGCTGACCGAGCCGGTGCCCTGGCCCGCCACCGAACACCCCCGCACCGCGGCGGTGTCCTCGTTCGGGATCAGCGGCACGAATGCGCACCTGATCCTGCAACAGGCCCCCGCCCCGCCGGGCGAAGGGGCCGACGCCGAGGCCCCGGGCGGCGAAGCCGGTGCCGAGTTCGGGCTGTTGCTGTGGCCGGTCTCGGCGCGCACCCCCGCGGCGTTGTGCGCGCAGGCCGACCGGCTGCACCACCACCTTGGAGAGCGTCCCGATCTGGATCCGGCCGATGTGGCCTACAGCCTGGCCACCACGCGGAGCCATCACCCGTACCGGGCGGTGATCAGCGCGCCGGCCGGCAGCGCCGATCCGCGCAAAGAGCTTCTGGATGCCCTGGACGCGCTGCGGGCCGGCCAAGCCCATCCACAGCTGGTCGGTCACCATTACCTGGCCCACCTGCGCGGCAAGATCGTGTTCGTGCTGCCCGGCCAGGGCGGCCAATACCCCGGCATGGGCCGCGAACTCTACGAACACCACCGCGTCTTCGCCGACACCGTCGATGACTGCGACAACGCGTTGCGCCCGTTCACCGGCTGGTCGGTACGCGAGGTCCTGTGCCAGGACCCGGGCGCCCCGGCGCTGGAGCGCGTCGACGTGGTCCAGCCGGTGCTGTTCACCATGATGGTGTCGCTGGCCGAGGTGTTGCGGCACTACGGCATCGTTCCCGACGCCGTGATCGGCCACTCCCAGGGAGAGATCGCCGCGGCCTACATCGCCGGGGTGCTCTCCCTGCCCGAGGCCGCCAAGGTGGTGGCGCTGCGCAGTCGAGCACTCAGCGCCCTGGGCGGTACCGGCGCCATGGCATCGGTCCTGCTCAGCGCCGATCGGCTGGAGCCACTCCTGCGTCCCTGGGGTGCGGCGTTGAGTATCGCCACGATCAACGGCCCCTCGCACACCATCATCAGCGGCACCCCCGACGCGCTGGAGCAGTTCACCGCGACCTGCGAGCGTGACGGCCTCCACATCCGGCCCATCGCCGTCGACTACGCCTCGCACTCGGCCCAGGTCGCACCACTGCGGGAGCGCCTGCTGACCGAGCTGGCCGACCTGACGCCGATGCCGGCCAGTATCCCGCTGTATTCCACAGTGGGAGAAGCACTTTCGGCTGAACCCCTCGACACCACCACCATGGACGCCGACTACTGGTATCGCAACTTGCGCGAGCCGGTCCGGTTCCACGACCGGGTGGCCGAGAGGCTGGCGGTCGGCGAGCACACGTTCGTGGAGCTGTCCCCGCACCCCGTGTTGGCCCCGGCCATCACCGACACCCTGGCCCAGGAAACGAGGCGGACCCAGTCCGCGGTGATCACCACGTTGCACCGCGACCATCCCGACCAGGACAACCTGGCCACCGCCCTGGCCCACCTGCACAACCACGGCCACAGCCCCGCCTGGTCGGCCCTGTATCCCTACGCCCGCACCATCGACCTGCCCACCTACCCCTTCGAGCACCGCCGCTACTGGCTGAACCCCGCCCCGGCGGGCGACGCGTCCGGGCTGGGCCAGGACCCGGCGGAGCATCCCCTGCTGGCTGCGGTGATCGATCTTGCCGACCAGGACCAGGCCGTGTTGACCGGCCGGTTGTCGACGGCCACGCAGGGCTGGCTGCGCGGCCACCAAGTCAAGGACACCGTGCTGTTTCCCGCGACCGGGTTCATCGACTTGGTGCTACAGGCCGGTGAGTACACCGGCTCCCCCGTCATCGACGAACTCGTTCTGCACGCCCCCTTGAGGCTCTCCGACGATGCGCCCACCGATCTGCAGATCGCCGTGCATTCGGCCGCGGACACCGGGCAGCGGACGTTCAGCGTCCACTCGCGCACCGGCGGCCAGTCCGGGGTGTGGACGTTGCACGCCAGCGGCGCGCTGAGCTCCCACCCGCCCGCCACCGCCCTGCTCATGCCGACGCCGGCCGTCGAGGCCGTCGACCAGGACGACTTCTACGAACGGCTGGCCCAGCGCGGCTACCGCTACAGCGGCCCCTTCCGGTCGCTGCGGGGTATCGGCACCGACCCCGCCCAACCCGAGACCGTCTACGCCGAGGTGGCCCTGCCCGCCGGCACCGATGTCGCCGGCTACGGAATCCACCCCGCGCTGATGGACGCCGCCCTGCACGCGATGGCATCGGTGTTGGACCGCACCGGCGAGGCAGACTCGGCGTCGTTGCGGCTGCCCTACGCGTTCAGCGGCATCACCCTGCATGCCACCGCGGCCACTCAGCTGCACCTCCGGCTGAGCCGCACCGCCGACGACACCTGGGAGCTGTGCGCCACCGACCCCGCCGGCGCCCCGGTGATCACCATCGCAACGATCACCCTGCGGGAACTGCCCGACATCACGGGGCCGCTAGCTGTCGCCGGACTCCGGGACAGCGTGTTCCAACTGAGCTGGCCACCTCTGCTCGACGACACCTCAACGGCGGCCGCCCCCGTCCCCGAGTGGGCGGTTGTCACCGGCGCACCCGATCGACTTCCCGCCGGCCTGCAAAACGGGCCGATCCACACCGACCTGGCCGCGGTGGCCCCCTGCCCGGAGTTGGTGATCTGGTTCCTGCCCGACACCGAGGACACGGCTGATCCGCCGCAGCAGGTGCACGACCTGACCCGCGACGTGCTGGCCCAGCTGCAAAGCTGGCTGGCCCGGCCCGACACCGCCCCCGCCCGCCTGCTGGTCGTCACCCGAAACGCGGTCAGCATCAACGCTTTTGACGGTGCCCCCGGCCTGGCCCATGCCGCGGCCTGGGCGCTGATCCACACCGCCCAAAACGAGCACCCCGACCGCATCGTCCTGCTCGACACCGACAACACCGCGGCCAGCCAGGACAACCTGCTCACCATCGCCGCGACCCGACCGGCCGGCGAGCCGCAACTGGCCCTGCGTCACGGCGTGGCCCACATCCCCCGCGTGGCCCGCCCCTTGATCCTGACTCCACCGGATTCCCCCCACTGGCAGTTGTCCAGCACCGGCAGGGGTGACTTGAGCAACCTGACCCTGGCCGCGACGACTCCCGACGCGCTGGCCCCCGGTCAGGTCCGCGTCCAGATCCGGGCGGCGGGGCTGAACTTCCACGATGTGGTCGTCGCGTTGGGCGCCATCGCCGACGAGAACATGGGCAGCGAGGCGGCCGGGATCGTCCTCGAAGCCGCGCCCGGCAGTTCATTCCGTCCCGGCGACGCGGTGATGGGCTCGTTCACCACCAACGCGTTCGCGCCCACCGCGATCGCCGACGAGCGCCTGCTGGTGCCGGTCCCGGACGGGTGGTCGTTCACCCAAGCGGCGTCGGCGCCGGTGGCGTTTTTGACCGCCTACATCTCCCTGGTCGAGATCGCCGGGCTGTCGGCGGGCCAGCGGGTGCTCATCCACGCCGGGTCCGGCGGCGTCGGACAGGCCGCCATCCAGATCGCGCACCACCTGGGTGCCGAGGTCTTCGCCACCGCCCATCCGAGCAAGCATCACGTGCTCACCGGACTGGGGTTGGACCCCGACCACATCGCTTCCTCGCGCACCCTGGATTTCCTCGACGCCTTCCGCGCCGCCACCGGCGGCCGGGGCATGGACGTCGTGCTCAACAGCCTGGCCGGAGAGTTCATCGATGCCTCGCTGAAACTGCTGCCGCGCGGGGGCAGCTTCGTCGAGATCGGCAAAACGGACATCCGTGCTGCCGCCGAGGTCGCCGCCGCCCATCCCGGAGTCGACTACCAGGTCTACGACTTGGCCAGCGCCACCGCGCAAGAGCTGCAGCCGGCGTGGGCGGCGCTCGCCGAGATGTTCGCCTCCGGCGCCCTCAAGCCGCTGCCCACCACCAGCTACGGCCTGCTGACTGCCCCCCAGGCCTTCCGCGACATGAGCCAGGGGATCCATATCGGAAAGATCGTCCTGCTTCCGCCCCCGGTGCTGGATCCCGAGGGCACGGTGCTGATCACCGGGGGTACCGGGATGCTGGGCGCGCTCTTCGCCGAACACCTCGTCACCCACCACGGCGTCAAGCATCTGCTGCTGGTGTCTCGTAGCGGCCCGGCCGCTTCCGGCGCCGCGGAACTTCAGCAGCGCCTGGCCGGGCTCGGCGCCCAGGCCACCATCACCGCCTGTGACACCGCCAACGCCACCGAGTTGGCTAGAGTGCTGGACAACATTCCCGCTCAGCATCCGTTGACCGCCGTGCTGCACGCCGCCGGGGTGCTGGAAGACGCCGCGGTGGCCGACATGACCGCCGATCAGATCGACGCGGTCCTGGCCGCCAAGGTCGATGCCGCCTGGCATCTGCATCGCCTCACCGCCGACCGCGACCTGGCGGCCTTCGTCCTGTTCTCCTCGGCCGCGGGCATATTGGGCAGCCCCGGGCAGGGCAACTACGCGGCCGCCAACGCCTACCTGGACGCGCTGGCCCGCCAGCGCAACCACACCCGGCTCGTGGCCACCAGCCTGGCCTGGGGTTACTGGCAAACCCCCAGCGGCATGACCGCCCACCTGTCCACCGCCGACCTGACCCGCCTGGCCCGCACCGGTCTGACCCCCATCACCAACGAGCACGGCCTGGCGCTGTTCGACGCCGCGATCGCCAGTCAGCGCCCCAACCTGCTGGCCAGCCCCTTCAACATCGCCGCGTTGACCCGCCAAGCGCGCAACAACGCGCTGCCCGCGATCCTGTCGACGCTGACCACCGGCCGCCCCCGCGCCAGCGTCGCCAGTGCCCGCAGTCTGCAGGCTCAGCTGGCCGCTCAGACCCCCGAACAGCAACTGCAGGCTCTCACCGCGATGGTCACCGCCACCACCGCCGCCGTGTTGTCCCACCCGGATCCGGCGGCCCTCGATTCCGACCGTCCGTTCAAAGACTTGGGCATCGACTCACTGACCGCCCTGGAATTGCGCAACACCATCAACCAACACACCGGCCTGGCCCTGCCGGCGACCCTGGTCCTCGACCACCCCACGCCGGCCGCGCTCGCCGCCCACCTGGCCGACCTGCTCATCGACACCGCCGCGCCACCGGCCCCCGCGGCTCAAGTCGCCACGCACGGCGATGAGCCGGTGGACAACCGGCTCGCATACGTGGATCAGGCGATGTTTCTTGCGATGCGAGCGGTTCACGACACACTGACCCAGTTCACGTGGCTCTATGACCACGCCGTCGACGTCGATGCGCTACGGCGTTTCCACCGCAATCTGGGATGCGGGTTGCTCGGACGCAAAATCGAGCGGTCTCCGTTACCGTTCGCGCGCGATCGCTGGGTCAGGGCTACGGCGACGGCCGACCTCGATGTCGCCGCGACGCCGCGGCCGCGCGCCGAGGTGAACGCCTGGCTCGACGAGCGGGCGCGCCTACCCATCGACCCCGAGTGGGGACCCGGCTGGCATCTGGGGATGCTGCCGCTCGACGACGGCGGGGCCGCGGTAACTCTGGTGGTTTCCCATACGCTCGTCGACGGGATCGGGCTCGGCCAGGCGATCGCCGATGCCGCCGAGGGCAGGATGCGCGACTTCGGCTACCCGCCCGGGGGATCGCGCACCCGCAGGCAGGCCGTGCGTGAGGACTTGCGGCAAACCGTCCAGGAACTGCCCGGCATAGCGAAGGCCTTCGCCTCCGCGGCGGAAAAAATCTGGTCCGACCGCAAACATTTCACCTCGTCGGTCAAGGCGGCACCACCACCTGCCCCCAGGACCGCCGACAGCGATCACGTGGTGGAGGTGCCCGCCGTGACCGCATACGTGGACTTGACGAAATGGGATGCTCGCGCGAAAGGCCTTGGCGCAAGCAGCAATTCACTGGTGGCAGCGGTTGCGTGCAGACTAGCGGTGCGGGCGGGGCGCGTCCACGACGACGGAACGGTCACCCTGCGGTTTCCGGTGACGCTTCGGGCCGAAGACGATACCCGCGGCAATGCGCTCACGGTGGTCGACGTGGTAGTCGACCCGACGCACGCGGTGTCGGATCTCGGCGATATGCACGCGAAGATCACACAGGCGATCCTCGCGGCGATGAAGAACCCCGATGAGGAGTATTTGTCGACGTTCCCGCTGGCACCGTTGGTGCCGAAGCGGCTGAACAGGAGGCTGGCGGGGCTCGCGGCCGGTGGCGCCAGCCATCCGGTCACCGTCTCCAATGTCGGTGACCTGCCCGCGGCGGTGAACCGGCCCGACGGCACCGACGCCGACTATGCGTACATGAGGTCGGTCGAGCCCGATATCAAGAAGAGCACGCTCGAGCACATCGGGGGGCAGCTGTTCGTGGGTTCGGGACGGAGCCGCGGGAAGATCTTCTTCAGGATCTCCGCATACGTTCTCGGCCGGCCAAACACCCAAGATGAGCTGCGGGAGATGGTCTCGAGCACTTTCGCCGAGTTCGACCTTGTTGCCGAAATCGATTGCTAGCCGACGATTATTGTGCAGCTGGCCTAGTCGGGCGCCGGCCAGGCGTAGGGTGCCCAGCATGCGACCTTTCATGACCCGTTGCCCGCAAGAATCCCCCCACCGTGAGCCCTGAGGCGGAGCGGCTAGACCCCCTCTCGGCGCCGGCGGGAACCGTCACTGCGGACCCAGCCGAAACCGACGAGCCGCCAAGGGCTTTGCAATCGAATGGGCCAAGCACCCGGGCCAAATTCGTTTACGCGCTCGTCGGACTGCTGGTGCTGCTCTCCATGGCGTCGTGGGTTGCGTTCGCATGCGTTTACGAACCGAATCTGCAATTTTTCCCTTACTATGCGGTCGATTACAGCCAAGGGTTTGTCAGGCGGGGACTCGGCGGCGAGATTCTGGACCTCTTTCCGGCGGACCGGTACTTCACGGGCCTGTTGATTTTGCGCTGGCTCATGCCGGCGCTTTTCGGAGTCGGCCTCGCGGCGGTGGCGTGGACGGTCGCCGTGCGATTCGGCCACTCCGAACGTCGGTTGATGTTGGCCCTGCTCACCGCCGTGCTGCCGTTGGGCTTCGTGCACGCCGTGATGTTGCCGACCCCCGACCTTCTCGGCGAGGCCGCGCTGGCAGTGTTCGCGGTGGTGCTCGCTTCGACGAAGAGTGACCGATCACTGCCGGTTGCGAGCGGGATCTACGGCATGACGACGGCGATGCTGACGCTTATCCACGAGGCCGTTCCGTTTCTGCAGGCACTCGGCGCGGTCCTGGCGATCGTGGTTCTGGCGCACGGTTCCACCAGGATGCGGCGTCTGAGCGGGGTTCTCGCGGTGGGCCCGGGCTTGGCCGTCGCGCTGGCGGTCGCGTTGCTGCGACGGCAAGACGTGTCGTCGCATTGTGGCCGCTTGCCGCACAGAGCCGTTCGCTGGGCCCCCGGCCCGGCACCGAGCGGGGAACACGCCTATGTGGACTATCACGACTGGACCTGTCGCTTCATCACCGTCACGACGAGAAAAACTCCCCTCATCGGACCTGACCAAATCGGTGGGGGCCCGTTGATCATGTCGACAATGGCTGGGGTTTTCGTCCTCGCGCTGACAATGGTTGTGATCAGGGGTATTTCCGGCGTCCCCTTCGGGCGATTTCGCCAGGCCGTACGCGGATGGCTTTCCTCGGTGACGCTGGCGGCACTGCTACTGCTGCCGGTTTACGCAACGTCGGCCGATTGGACCCGATGGTGGATCGCGGTCTCCTTCGATGTGGGCGTGGTTTATCTGCTCTATGTGAGCCGTGAACCCGAATCGGCCCGCTCGGCCACCGGACGCACCCGGGTCTGGTTCGCGGTGGCGATCGTCTTCTTCGCGCTGTCCCCGATCCCCGCTGCAGTCAACACCGAACAATCGGTGCGGGGTCTGTTGTCCCGCTGCTCGCAGCTGGTCAACGACCCGATGTGGGTGGGGATCTGTCCCTGATCGCCGGCGATGTCGACCGGAAGGGTTCTTTGCTTGGCCTGACAACCCGGTGATTGCCTCGACGCCGAAGCCGAGCCCGCCGCGGAGCGGCGGCGTTTACACTCCCCGCGGTCTGGCGTCGGCTGGCGGTGAGATCCGGCGCGTCGGTCCGGTC
>NZ_JBYCLG010000032.1:0-7285 GCF_057473785.1 Mycobacterium sp. TH-M103 | reverse complement strand
CCTGCTGCCAACGAGCATGCATGGCAGGTGGACTCGGGCCACGCTGGACGCGGGCAAGCATGTGCTGTGCCAAAAGCCGTTCTCCGCCAACGGGGCCGAGGCCCGCGAGATCGCCGAACTGGCCGGCAAGTGCGATCGCGTCGTGATGGAGGCCCTCCAATACCGCTACCACCCGTTGACCTCGCGCGTTGAGCAGATCATCGCGTCAGGAGAGCTCGGCAACCTGGAGCGGGTGGAGATCGCGATCTGCGTGTTACTGCCCAAGCGTTCCAACGCCAACGCCTATGACTACTCCCTTGCCGGGGGTGCGCTCATGAATACCGGCGTTTACGTGGTCGACATGGCTCGCACCTTCGGTGGTTCGACCCCCGACGTCGTGTCAGCACGGGCGAAGCTGGACGCTCCTCGGGTGGACCGGGCCATGATGGCCGAGGTGCGGTTCGCCGGCGGGCACACGGGCTTGCTGCGCTGCGCGCAGTGGTCGTCGGATCTGTTTCGGGCAAGCGTCACGGCGATCGGCGATCGCGGTCGCCTGCGTTACCGCAGCCCGGCGGCGCCACATCTCATCCCTCGGCTCTCGATCCGCTCGGCTGACGGAAAGCGCGTGGAGCGCTTCCCGCGGCGCAGCAGTTACGCGTATCAGCTCGAGGCTTTCGCCGGGGCGGTGCTGCGCGGGGAACCGGTGAAGACGACGCCGCAGAGCGCGATCGAGAACATGACGGTGATCGACGCCATCTATCGCGCTGCCGGCCTCCCGCTCCGCCAGCCATCCTGAACGCTGATCCGTTCGCCGGTTAGCGCGCCGGATCACAAGCAGCATGCCGCGTCGATCAGCGACGACACGGATTCGGCAGTCTGATCTGGGGCGGCAGGGCGCAGTCGGTGAGCCAGGCGTCGACGGTGCGCGCGAAGAGGTCTGGATGGCGGGTGGGCCAGTCATGGGGCATGCCGATCGCGACCCCGTCGACTCCGTTGGGCATTTGCTGCGCGAGCGCCGCAGCCAAGCGCCGTACGACTGGCAGTTCTTTGCTGCCGGTGACGAACAAGGTGGGCGATTCCGATTTGGCGAGCCCCTTGGGGAGGGTGAACCCCGCGGCGGCCATGGTGACGTCGGCGAGCTGCCCGCTGGTGATGAGACGGACGTCCTCGAGATACTCGTCGATGTGGGCCGAGGGGACTTTTGCCTGCCAGGACGTCCGGTAGCGGCTCACCATCCAGCGGTACATCGCGTTCCGGGCGGGCAGCGCCAGCAGTCGCCGCGTGAACTTGACGAACGGCAACGTGTTGACGAACGTTCCGCACAGCACCGCCCGATCAACGAATTTCGGCTCGGTCGCCAGCAACTGCACCCCCACTTGGGCCCCCAGCGACCAGCCCACTACGTGCGCACGGCCTGTTGTTACCCGGGAGCCGATGAGTTCGGCGACCGCGGTGGCGGCTCGGCCCATCTCGAACGGTCCCAGCTCGAAGCTCTTGCCGAAGTGGGGCAGATCGGGGACAAGGCAGTGATATTGCTGCACGCGCTCGACGATCGGCTCCCAGGCCCAGCCGCTCGCGTACGCGCCGTGAAGAAAGACGACGGCAGGCGCCGCCGCCGGACCGGATTCGCGTACGAACAGGTCCATAGCAGCATTATGAGGCGTTCCCCTCCAGCGCACCGCATGATTGCCCACCTCGGCGCTGGTCGGACCTATTCGCGTTTGCCGGCCGGGTCGCCGTGGCGAAGGGTCATCGCGGCCCTGCCCCGAAACTTCCGGATCTCAGGTCTATTGCACTGGTGTTGGATTAGACTTTCGACGGTTAGCGGGGTGGGAGGTCGCCGCTGTCGATTCACAGAACGCGCACGGGGGACTGAAGGGCTGGTTCCGCGATGGCTGAAGGCGTGTTCGGACGCAGCGACGCCGAGATCGACCTCCTGGTGCGTGGCATGCGGTCGGGCATCGCGGTGGTGGGCTTCGGCTACATCGGCACGGTGATCGGCGCCGTGCTGGCCGATCGCGGCTGGCCCGTGACCGGGATCGACGTGCGAGAGGCCGTCGTCGACGAGATCAACCTGGGCAAAAGCACCGTGCCCGAGCCGGGGCTGGGCGAACTCGTCGCCAACAGCGTGCGAATGGGTCGGCTCCGCGCCACCACCGATTTCGGTGCGCTCGCCGACAACGACTTCGTCATCGTGACCGTGGGTACGCCGCTGGGCCCGGACTTCGAGCCCATCGTCGACGACATCAAGGCGGCGGCGCGGGCCGTGGGCGAGCACCTGCGCGCCGGCCACCTCGTCATCCTCAAGAGCACAGTCCCGCCCGACACCACCGAAAAACTTGTGCGGCCGATCCTCGAAGAGACCTCGGGGCTGGCGGCCGGTGTCGACTTCGGGTTGGCGTTCTGCCCCGAGCGGCTTGCCGAAGGCCAAGCCATCCGCGAGCTGACGTCGATCCCCGTCGTGGTCGGTGCTGTCGATGAGCGCAGCGCCCGCGCCTGCTCCACACTGTGGCGACATGCCCTGGGAGTGGACTCGGTGATCGTCGACGATCCCCGGACCGCCGAGATGGTCAAGCTCGCCGACAACCTGTGGGTGGACCTCAACGTCGCGCTGGCCAACGAGCTGGCCAAGGTGTGCGACCGGCTCGGCATGGACGCGCTGCAAGTCATCGAGGCGGCCAACACGATGCCCAAGGGTGGGCGTGATGCGAACATCTTGCGCCCGAGCATGGGTGTGGGCGGCTACTGCCTGACCAAGGATCCGTGGTTCGTCAACCATCTCGGCCAGTCCGTCGGGTTGGATCTGGCCATCCCGCGGACGTCGCGGACCGTCAACGACACGATGCCCGCCTACACCTACGGGCTGCTCACCCAGCTGCTTGCCGATCAGGGCAAGGCGGTCGAGACCAGCAAAATCGCGGTGCTGGGCATCGCGTTCAAGAACAACACCGGCGACTGCCGGCTCACCCCCACCAAGTACGTTCTCGCCTTGCTCGAGGAGTCCGGTTGCCAGCTGTCGGTCCATGATCCGTGGGTGCCGGACGAGGAGGCCCACACGGTGACGAAGATCCCGCTGACCCCGGACATCGAATCGGCGGTCAAGGATGCCGACGCCCTCGTGGTTCTCGCGGGGCACCGGGAGTTCCACCAGATCCCGCTGGTGCGCCTCGCCGAACTCACCGCGGCCGGGTGTGTGTTCCTGGATGGACGGAACAGCTTTGACCCGGCGGCGGTGCGCGCCGCCGGCTTCGTCTACAAGGGGATCGGCCGGTAAGCGGCCGACAGCAAACATCAACCGCTAGTTGGAAACGAAAGAGCAAACATGTCCAATGTCGTCGTGACGGGCGGCTACGGCTTCATCGGATCGCACTTGGTCTCGGCATTGCTGGACCGCGGGGACTCGGTCACGGTGTTCGACTTCGCCAAGAACACCCGCGACACCAGCATCGACTTCGATCGGCACCCCAATTTTCGGTTCGTGCAAGGCGACGTCACCGACCTGGGCGCGCTGGAACAGGCCCTGACTGCCGGGGTTGACACGGTTTTTCACCTGGCCGCCGTCGTCGGTGTCAAAAACTATCTCAACGATCCGCTCGGTGTTCTCGACGTGAACGTGATCGGCACGCGCAACGTCCTGCAGCTCAGCCAGCGGCGCGGAACGCGTGTGGTGTTCGCCAGCACATCGGAGGTGTTCGGGAAAAACCCCAACCCGCCGTGGGCCGAGGACGACGATCGTGTCCTGGGTTCGACGAGGACCGCGCGCTGGAGCTACAGCACCAGCAAGGCCATGGCCGAACATCTCGTGTTCGCCATGCATTCCGCCTACGGGCTGCCGGTGACGGTGGTGCGCTACTTCAATGTGTATGGCCCGCGGCAGAATCCGATATTCGTGATCTCGCAGAGCATTCACCGGATCCTCAACGGCCGCGCGCCGCTGCTCTACGACTCGGGGGAGCAGACGCGGTGTTTCACCTACGTCGACGACGCCATCGCCGGCACCCTGCTTGCCGCGGACAGCGACGCGGCGATCGGTGAGGCCTTCAACATCGGCAGCATGACCGAGACGACCATGCGTGACGCCGTCGACCTGGCGATCAAGATCGCGAACGTCGATGCGGTGTCGAGTGCCGAAGCTGTGGACACCGCGGCGCGCTACGGGGGCCGCTACGAGGACATCCCCCGTCGCATCCCGGACTCGAGGAAGGCGCAGCGGGAGTTGGGTTGGCGCTTACGGGTCGACGTCGAGGAGGGGATCCGGCGCACCATCGAGTGGGCGCGGGCCAACCCGTGGTACCTGGAAGAGCCCGCCGGGGACCTGGCGTAAGACGGCGGAGTAACACGCCGCAGCATGTCAACCATTGGCGAGCGCGCGGTCGGCCAGCACCCCCATCACCGGTGCCAACTGCCGGGAGTACTCGCGCGTCAGGTGGGCCTCGTCCAGGTAGACCAGGGCGTTACCCACGATGACCGGGCAGCGATCGGCGGTGCAGAACAGCTCGGTGAGGTCCGAGTATTGTCCGCCGCCGGCTTTGGTGGCGGCGGCTTCGGCCGTGATGCCGGCCTGGTTCACCGCCCTCGAGGTCGACGCAGCGCAGGCCGTCGCGTCATCGAGGTGACCGCTCAGGCAGTTCGGCACTTTTGAGTTTGGATCCGGGATCGGCCCGAGGACCAGCACCCGCGCGCCGGTGCCGCGCAGCTGGTTTACCAGGCGGTTCAGGGCGTCGATCCAGGCCGGATCGTATGACGTGATAACCGATTGCCGATACGTCCGCGTCATGCTGAGCACGACGAGTCGCGGGTGCTCGGCCTGTAACCGTGCGGTGATCTGAGCGCGCCATTGGTCGCACTCGGTGTAAGGCCGGTCAACGGCGCTGTTTCTTGTGGGCAGGTCCAGCATTGGGCAGGCGGCCTTGGTCAGGGTCTCCAGCCGCCAGTGCCGTCGTGTGGCGACCTCCACGAACGCGGGATTCCACATCGCGGCGTGCGAGTCGCCGACCAGGGCCACCGTCGTGGCCGAGGTGGTGTCGCCGCTCGCGCACTCCGGCTGTCCGACTTCGAAAACATTGCGGAGGCAGCCGTGCAAGTACAGGTCCCTGAGTGCGGCTGTGACGCGGGTAAGCGGTGGGGTCAGGTTCGAGGGCACGGCTTTCAGCCCGACCGATTCCGCCACCGCCGCCTGCACCTGCGTGAACGCGGCCTGCACCGCCGCGTCGTAGGCATCCATGCTGGAACCGGGGCCCGGAGACGCCGCGGTGACGGTCAGCGCCGGGGCTGCGGGACCGCGGCCGACCGGGACGGGCATCCGTACCAGCAGTGCCACGCCGACACCGGCTGCGATCGCGGTGGCGGCGGCGCCGACGGCGAGACTGCGGTTGGCCGACCGGCGCAGGGCAGGGGCGAAGCGCAGCGGGTTCTCGATGAAACGCAGAGTCAAAAAGGCCAGCCCCAGGGAGACCAAGACCGACGCCAGCCTTACCCCTAGGGAATGGGCGATCGCTGACGGGGGTACCACCTGCAGCAACGGCCAGTGCCACAGATACCACGAGTAGGACACCCGGCCGATCGCCCGCATCGGCCGCACTGCCAGAACACGGCCGACTCCCTGAGCGGGGGCGGCGCAGCCCGCGCCGATCACCAGTGCCGCACCCAGCACGGGCAACAGCGCGGCGGTACCCGGATAGGGCGTGGCCGGGCCTACTAGGACGCAGCCCAGGACGATCACCCCCAGGCCCGCGCATCCCGCGATGGCGGCGGCCACTGCCGGGAGTCGGCGCCACTGGCCGGCGGTCAGCGCCACCAGGCCCCCCACGGCCAACTCCCAGGCCCGGGTGGGCAGGGAAAAAAACGCTACGGGCGGCAGCACGCGGGTGAACACCAGTGACAGCGCAAACGACGCCGCCGCGACCAACGCCAGGACGAGCAGATACGGGCGTTCCGAGGAGGCGGCCAGGGCGTTGGTGCGCCGCTGCGCACGCCGGACGAGCCACGCCGTGCCGATGATCAAGGCCGGCCACACCAGGTAGAACTGCTCCTCAACGCCCAACGACCAATAGTGCAGAAACGGCGACGGCAAGGAGTCGGCGAGATAGTCGACGCCCTGGAACATGAACCGGTAGTTGGCGACGTACAACGCGCTGGCGATGCCGTCGACGAAGACGCTCCGCGACTGCAACACCGGTGACAGGAAGGCTGCGCCGATCATGATGACGACGCCGACCGCCGCCGACGCCGGGAGCAGCCGGCGTGCCCGCGCCCCGTAGAACCGGCGCAGCCCGACGGTTCCGGTGGTGCTTGCCTCGCGCCAGAGCAGCCCCGTGATCAGAAAGCCCGAGATGACGAAGAACACGTCCACGCCGACGAGTCCGCCGGTCACGCCGGGCACGTGGGCGTGAAACAGGACAACGGCCACTACCGCGACGGCGCGCAGGCCCTCAATGTCCGGGCGGAATTCCTTGGAAGGCGGGCGGCGGCGCTGCACCTCTGCGGTAGGGCTAACGCTGTCGGCCTGGTGCACGGTCACCCACCTATATGCGAAGGTAAGAAGGCATTTCGTCGAATCGAGGCATTATCACACACCCGCTTAATACTGTGACCCCGGGCTTCCTCGCCCACCGGAACCGCCAAGCCAGTCTCAGCGCAGAGACCGCGCCCAGCATCGGAATCTCGGTCCAGCAGCGCCGGGCGGGTCGACCCGCACGGCGCTGCTGGCAGCACCGGCAGGGCCGACACGCTCAGCGGTACCCACAATCCCCCACGGACTGTGGGGCCGTCCGTGCCGAAAAGCGCCGCGGCGCGCAGGCCGCCGGTGCCGGCGGAAGCCTATTGCGCCTTGCGACCTTAGTTAGTCGGGTATCGTCTTAAATTAAGCGTGGCCGTGACCACGATCGTTCGCTATAAGGACGAGACCTGGACGAGACCATCCGTGCGAAGTTTCGATTCACCCTTATTTAATGAGCAGTTGCTGTGTGGCACCGGGCAGACGCTTGGTTTGCTGGCGCCACTCGCCAGATGCTCACGCAACGTCGACTCCAGCTGACGGGCGTGTTCCGCAGGTGAGCTTCGCGCAATAGGTTTCCTATCCTTGACGGCGCACGCTTCCATGAGCAGGCTTTTCACTCCACCGGCACGAGCGGCGCCCGTCGGGATCATCGGCGCCGTCCGCGCAAGCGCAGATCACGGCGATTGGCGCGTTCGTCAAAGGGTCGCCCGTCTCGGTGAGGACATCCGGGTGGGGAAATTCGATGAACCGCAAACCACATGGCATCGGGGAGTGCGGTCAAGGTCGGATATGCTGCCTCGGCATGGC
>NZ_JBYCLG010000031.1:0-5395 GCF_057473785.1 Mycobacterium sp. TH-M103 | reverse complement strand
CGTTGCGCTGGTACTCGAGCTCGACGTTGCGCTCGAACGCGTCGGGGGTGCCGAACAGGTCGGCGATCACCGAGTGGTCGATCACCAGGTCGGCGGGCGCGAGCGGGTTGACCTTGTCCGGGTTACCGCCCAGATCGCCGATGGCCTCGCGCATGGTGGCCAGGTCGACGATGCAGGGCACGCCGGTGAAGTCCTGCATGATGACGCGGGCGGGCGTGTACTGGATCTCGATGCTGGGCTCGGCCTCGGGGTCCCAGTTCGCAATGGCTTCGATGTGGTCCTTGGTGATGTTGCTGCCGTCCTCGTTGCGCAGCAGGTTCTCGGCGAGCACCTTGAGGCTGTACGGGAGTTTCCCGGTGTTGGGGACGGCGTCCAGGCGATAGATCTGGTAACTCTTGTCGCCGACCTTCAGGTCGTTTCGGGCTCCGAACGAGTTCACAGGATCCTTGCTAGTCACATCAACTCCCGGGGATTGAGTTCTTGCGCCGACGGGCCGTGCCGGCGGAGCCACTTTAACAGTACGGTTGTCCTGCATTGCGACCGCACGCGTACCTCCCCAGTCTTGTCGCCTCCAGCGCGGGTTTAAACCCCCCGTTACCGCTCGATCGCCCGCCATCTCCGCGCGTCGGCGCCCGTGCGGCGTGGCCGGCCCGGGGGGTCGCGTACCGTTTCTGTAGCCGTGCGGAAGGAGCGACGCGATGACGGGCCACGATTCCTTCGGCCTCCTGCCCACCTACATTCCGCAGGACGTCGACATGACCGTGGTCAAGGCACAGGTGGCGGCGGACGGGGTCAGCGCCCCGCCGGCGGCGGTGCCGGGACTGCTCGATGTGGTAAACCAGGCACGCGCCGAGGGTATCGACCTCAAGATCGTGCTGCTCGACCACAATCCGCCCAACGACACGCCCCTGCGCGACATCTCCACGGTGGTGGGCGCCGACTATCCGGACGCCACGGTCCTCACGCTCAGCCCCAGCTATGTCGGCAGCTACAGCACGCGGTTCCCGCGTGTGACGCTCGAGGCCGGCGAGGACCACTCCAAGACGGGCAACCCGGTGGTCTCGGCCCAGAACTTCCTGCATGCGCTGGAGACGCCCGAATTCCCTTGGACCGGGCTGACCATAGTGCTGTTGGTCGGGGTGCTCGCGGCCGCCGTCGGCACCCGGTTCCTGCAGCTGCGCGGACGGCGTGCGGCAACGTCGGCCATCGCTGCCGACGCTTCGGCGGCCGAGCCCGCCGAAGGTTCCTGACAAGGGAATTCGGTCTGAGTCGTCGTCGGGGCGCAACCCCGGTGATCACGACTGGCAAAGGCGACGGGTAACCGTTCGGTCACATTAAACGCACGTCCAGAATGCAGTTTGTGACCACCGTTTCCACAGCGGCATCTGTGACGTACGGTGCAAATGATGCTCGTGTTATCTATGGCGCCTTACGTCACGATCTGCGCCGTCCGTTCGCGTCAGACGTAGGAGACCTGTCGAATGAGAGGCACCATCCGGGGCTTTTCTGGGCGACCGGCCGCAAGGCTGGGCCGGCCGGTCATCCCGACGGTCCTGGGTTCGCTCGTCAGCGCGGCGCTGCTGGTGGGCACGCCCGGGCTCGCGCACGGTGATCCCGTTGCCGACAAACTGGCGGCGGCGATCGCCAACGTCGCCAAGGCCAACCAGCGCCTGGAGGACCTGAACGCCGAAATCCAGACGGAACTCGAAAGCGTCAACAAGGCCATGGTCGACGTCGAGACCGCGCGGGACGATGCCGCCGCGGCCGAACATGACGTCGAGATCAGCCGGGGCGCCGTCAAGGACGCCGATGCGGCGATCGCCGGGGCGCAGCGCCGCTTCGACCACTTCGCGGCGGCTGTGTACATGAACGGCCCGTCGGGCAGCTACCTGACCGCGACCAGCCCCGAAGACATCCTCGCCACCGCGGCGACCGCCCAGGCCCTGACCGCCAGTTCGCAGTCTGCGCTGGACAAGCTGCAGCGCGCCCGCACCGAGCAGGTGAACCGGGAGTCGGCGGCGCGGCTTGCCAAGCAGAAGGCCGACAAGGCGGCCGCCGACGCCAAGGCCGGCCAGGACGCGGCCGTCGCCGCGTTGGTGGACTCCAAGAACAAGTTCATCCGCCAGCGCGAAGAGGTCACCCGCCTGGCCGCCGAGCGCGACGAGGCTCAGGCCACGCTGGAGGCCGCGAAACGCGAGGCCGCGCGCAAATGGTCGGCGGGCGGCGGCGGATCCGGCGCCCCGCCGTCCGGTGACCGCTGGGAATCCGGCGGTTCCGCCGCGCCGGCGGCCGGGGGGCGCAAGTGGGACGGCGCCTGGGACCCGACGCTTCCGATGGTGCCCAGCGCCAACGTCCCCGGCGACCCGGTCGCGGTGGTCAACCAGGTGCTGGGTTACTCGGCGACCTCGGCTCAGGTCACCGCCAGCATGGGACGAAAGTTCCTGCAGGGCCTGGGCATTCTCAAACCGGACGACACCGGCTTCACCAACGCCCCGGGCCGGATCCCGAGGGTCTACGGGCGGCAGGCCTCCGAGTACGTGATCCGGCGCGGGATGTCGCAGATCGGGGTGCCGTACTCCTGGGGCGGCGGCAACGCGGCCGGCCCCAGCAAGGGCATCGACTCGGGGGCCGGGACCGTCGGCTTCGACTGCTCGGGCCTGGTGCTGTATTCGTTCGCGGGGGTGGGCATCAAGCTGCCGCACTACTCGGGGGCGCAGTACAACCTGGGCCGCAAGATCCCGTCGGCGCAGATGCGCCGCGGCGACGTCATCTTCTACGGACCTGGCGGCAGTCAGCACGTGACCATCTATCTCGGCAACGGGCAGATGCTCGAGGCCCCCGACGTCGGGCTGAAGGTGCGCGTCGCGCCCGTGCGCACCAGCGGCATGACGCCCTACGTGGTCCGCTACATCGATTACTGAGCGAGGAGCCATGCGCCGCAATCGGTTTCGCCTCACCAAGCTCGTCTGGATCACCACCGTGGTGACCGGGCTGATAGTGTCCGCGGCCGGCCGCGCACCCGTGGCCACCGCCGACCCCGGCCCCTGGGACCCCACACTGCCGGCCATGATCAGCGCGGGCGCGCCGGGGGACCCGCTCGCGGTCGCCAACGCGTCGCTGCAGGCGACCGCGCAGGCCACCCAGACCACCTTCGATCTGGGCAGGCAGTTCCTGGGCGGTCTGGGTATCAACCTTCCCGGCGGCGAGGCTCCCGCCGCCGCCACCAATCCCGGCGGCAAGATCCCGCGCGTCTACGGCCGCCAGGCCATCGAGTACGTGATCAAGCGGGGCGGCTCCCAGATGGGCGTGCCCTACTCCTGGGGCGGGGGCTCGCTGCAGGGGCCCAGCAAGGGCGTCGGCGACGGCGCCAACATCACCGGCTTCGACTGCTCGGGGTTGATGCGGTACGCCTTCGCCGGCGTCGGTGTGCTGATCCCGCGGTTCTCCGGTGACCAGTACAACGCCGGCCGCCACATCCCGCCGAGCCAGGCCCGCCGCGGCGACCTGATCTTCTACGGCCCCGGCGGAGGCCAGCACGTGACCATGTACCTGGGCAACGGCCAGATGCTCGAGGCCTCCGGAAGCGCCGGCAAGGTCACCGTCAGCCCGGTGCGCAAGCCCGGCATGACGCCCTACCTGACTAGGATCATCGAGTACTGACCCAGGCGCGGGTCGCCCGGGTGATTGCCGGGTGCAGCCGCGGCGTCGACGGAATCCGGCGGGCCTGGAATAGTTGGACGCGGGCACGTGACTGCCCCACGATTTCGGTCGTGCCGGCATATGTGTCCGATTGAGCTGTGGAGGGTTGCTAATGACATCAGCAGGCGGGCCGCCCCCGGGCGCCAGCGGTTACTCGGGCCCGGGCGCGCACGTCGCCTCGCCGGCCCAGGACGGACCCTCCGTCGGCGGTGACGGGCTGGCGGCCGAGGTCCACACGCTGGAACGGGCGATCTTCGAGGTCAAGCGGATCATCGTCGGCCAGGACCAGCTGGTGGAGCGGATGCTCGTCGGCCTGCTGTCGAAGGGACATGTGCTGCTCGAGGGGGTTCCCGGCGTGGCCAAGACGCTGGCCGTGGAAACCTTCGCCAAGGTCGTCGGCGGCACGTTCGCGCGCATCCAGTTCACGCCCGACCTGGTGCCCACCGACATCATCGGTACCCGCATCTACCGGCAGGGCCGCGAGGAGTTCGACACCGAGCTCGGCCCCGTGGTGGTCAACTTCCTGCTCGCCGACGAGATCAACCGCGCCCCGGCCAAGGTGCAGTCGGCGCTGCTGGAGGTCATGCAGGAACGGCACGTGTCGATCGGCGGCAAGACCTTCGACCTGCCCAACCCGTTCCTGGTGATGGCCACGCAGAACCCCATCGAGCACGAGGGCGTCTACCCGCTGCCCGAGGCGCAGCGGGACCGCTTCCTGTTCAAGATCAACGTCGGCTACCCCTCGCCCGAGGAGGAGCGCGAGATCATCTACCGGATGGGCGTGAAGCCGCCGCAGCCCAAGCAGATCATGAATCCCGGCGACCTGCTGCGCCTGCAGGACATCGCGGCCAACAACTTCGTCCACCACGCGCTGGTCGACTACGTGGTGCGCGTGGTCACCGCCACCCGCCATCCCGAGCAGCTCGGGATGAACGACGTCAAGTCCTGGATCTCGTTCGGGGCCTCCCCACGCGCCTCGCTGGGGATCATCGCCGCCTCGCGCTCGCTGGCGCTGGTGCGCGGGCGCGACTACGTGATCCCGCAGGACATCGTCGAGGTGATCCCCGATGTGCTGCGCCACCGGCTGGTGCTGACCTACGACGCGCTGGCCGACGAGATCTCTGCCGAGGTCGTCATCAACCGGGTGCTGCAGACGGTTGCCCTCCCGCAGGTGAACGCCGTTCCGCAGCAAGGCCAATCGGTGCCGCCGGTGATGCAGGCCGCGGGCGTGGCCAGCGGTCGGTGACCGACACCGACCCCGCCGCGGTGCCTGCGGCTCCTCGCCATCCACCGTCGATGCAGCGCGGGCAGATCAACGACCCGAAGCTGTCGGCGGCGCTGCGCACCCTCGAGCTCACCGTGCGGCGCAAGCTGGACGGCGTGCTGCACGGCAATCACCTCGGGCTGATCCCCGGGCCGGGCAGCGAACCGGGGGAGTCGCGGGAGTACCAGCCCGGGGACGACGTCCGCCGGATGGACTGGGCGGTCACCGCGCGCACCACGCATCCCCACGTGCGGCAGATGATCGCCGACCGGGAGCTCGAGACCTGGCTGGTGGTCGACATGTCGGCCAGCCTGGACTTCGGCACCGTGGGATGCGAGAAGCGCGACCTGGCGGTGGCGGCGGCGGCCGCGATCACCTACCTCAACAGCGGGGGCGGCAACCGGCTCGGCGCGCTGATCACCAACGGCGAGA